>CAZBIG010000113.1:5280-8223 GCA_964491865.1 uncultured Neomegalonema sp.
CCGCGCCCCGCCCCCCCCCCCCGCCCGCCCGCCCCCCCCCCCCCCCCCCGCCCCCCCCCCCCCCCCCCGCCCTACTGGGCCCCGCCCGCCGAGCTTGGCGCGCCGAGCCGGCGTCGGATCAGGCGACCGCGCCGTCCGCCGCGGCGACGCCGCTCGCCGTGACCACCGACAGAAGCGCTTCGACCGTGGTCGCCGAGACCACCGTGTCGGTGAAGCTGTTCGGCCCAAAGGCGTCGAACTGCGCCGTCGCCTCGGCCAAATTGCCTTCGATCAAATCGCCCCCGACATAGGTCCGGACCTCCAGCTCGGCCGTCTTCGAGCGGTAGATATCAAAATGCACCGGCCCGAACGGCGAGTCGAAATCGTGAAAATCGATGGCGACCAGCTTGACCACCTCTTTCGAGAAAGAGATCGTTTTGTTCTCGAACTCGACCCGCTTATCCACCGACCGGTTGATCGTCACCAGAAAGTCGGCGCCGATCGCCTCGCCCACCGCGAACGCGTCGGTGCTGACAACGCCGTCGCCGTCGGCCTCGGCGAAGGCTTTGAATTTCGCTTTCCCGTAGCCGATCGTGACGTCCTTTTTGGTGACGACCGTCCCTTTCAGCTTCGCCTTGGCCACGGTGTCGTCGCCGGTCGCCGACGCCGCGCCGCCGAACGCGATCGCCAGCGCCGAGTCGCCGCCCTCGTCGTCGGCGCCCTCGTGGCCGCCCTCGGCCGCCTTTCGCGGCTTGAGATTGCCGTCATAGCCAAATTCTTTCAGCCACTTTTTCGCAAACTTTTTCAATTTACGCATTGGTCGCTCCTATCCCAAAGAAACTCGGACAAAAGCGCTCTACCACTTTGAAACAATCGCGCGAAGAGACGCAGTATTGGTATATCCGTCGACGTATACGCCTTTTGACGCGCCGGGCGTCGCAGGCTCGGGGCGCGTGTCGCACAAAGGCGTAGCGCCAAAGGCGGGCGGCTTCTCCTGCGAAAGGGGCGCGCGACCAGCCGCCGGCCGGACGTCGAAAGGCGTAAGACCGGCCGCAACCAGGAAAACCGTCCTGCGCAACCGATCGGTGCGCGGCGGACGCGTCGACTAAAGCGACCAGTGACGGGTGAAGAACCCCCAGGCGTCGCCGATCATCGCGTCGAGACCGCGCTCGGCGCGCCAGCCGAAAACGGCCTCGGCCCGAGTGCCGCCGGACACCAGCCGCGGCGGATCGCCCGGCCGGCGGGGCGCGGCGGTCTCGGCGATCCGACGTCCGGTCACCGCCCGCGCCCGATCGATCACCTCGCGCACCGAATAGCCGTGGCCGGTGCCGAGATTGTAGCGCCCGCCGGCCGCGCCGCCGAGCAGCGCCTCGAGCCCGGCCAGATGGGCGTCGATCAAGTCGACCACATGGATGTAATCGCGCACGCAGGTGCCGTCGGGCGTCGGATAATCGTCGCCGAACACCGAGATCGCCGCGCGGCGCCCGGCGGCCGCCTCGAGCACCAAGGGGATCAGATGCGTCTCGGGCTCGTGGCGCTCGCCGATCTCGGCGTCCGGGTCGGCCCCGGCCACGTTGAAGTATCGAAACGAAACCGGCCGCAGCGCGCCCGCGGCTTCGGCGTCGCGCAACATCGCCTCGACCGCCAATTTGCTCGCGCCATAGGGGCTCTGCGGCGCGGTCGGGCTGTCTTCGGACAAGGGCGCGTCGCCCTGATCGCCGTAGATCGCGCAGGTCGACGAGAAGACGAGCGCGTCGACCCCGTGCGCGGCCATCGCCTCGACCAGATTGAGCGACCCGACCACATTGTTCCGCCAATACAGCAGCGGCTCACGCACCGATTCCCCGACCAGGCTGCGCGCGGCGAAGTGCATCACCGCGTCGGGCCGGTGATCGCGAAACGCCGCCGCGAGCGCGTCGCGATCGAGCAGGTCGCCTTGCGCGAAAGGGCCGAAGCGCACCGCGTCGGCCCAGCCGGTCGACAGATTGTCGAACACGACGGGCGTATGGCCCCGCGCTTTCAACGCCTTGGCCGCGTGAGACCCGACATAGCCCGCGCCGCCCGTCACCAGCACCGTCGCCATCATCGCCCCCGTCGCTGTCGTGTCGCGCGCCCTTGGCCCGTCGGCGCGCCGCCGTCAAGCGCGCCCGGCCGCCGCCCGCCGCCCGCGCGCAACCTGATCTTCACCTTGGTCGCCGACAACCGGCCGGCGCGCGCCCCTTTGGCCGGAGGAGCCCATGGCCCGTCTCGACGTCTCCGTCGCCTTCGACATCGACGCTTTCGCCTTCAGCCTGTTCAGCTTCGAGGACGCCCGGATCACGACCGACAGCGCCGTCGTCGATCTGGGAGAGGACGCGTTGACGCTCCGGGGCGCCTTCGAGCTGGTCGATTTCGGCCCGGCCGGCGTCGGCGTCTCGGGCGGCGTCATCGAGGACTATGAACTGCGCAGCGACGGCCTGCTGCGCTACGCCTTTCGCGACGTGGCGATCGATTTCAACGCCTACGCCGCGGCCTATGAAGACGTGTCGAGCAACCAGGACGATCTGGCCCTGGTCCGAAGCGCGCTGTCCGGCGACGACGCGCTCCGAGCGCTCGGACCGGCGGCGCGCCTGCGCGGCTACGCCGGCGACGACACGCTTGACGGGGGCCTCTACGACGATGTGTTGCGGGGCGGCTCGGGCGCCGATCGCCTGACCGGCGGCGGATCGGGCGACACGCTCGACGGCGGCGCCGGGCGAGATCGCGCGTGGGGCGGCGCGGGGAACGACCGGATCCAGGGCGGCGCCGGGGCCGACCGGCTGTTCGGCGAGAGCGGCGCGGACACGCTGACCGGCGGCGGCGGCGATGACCGCCTGGGCGGCGGCGGCGGCGCGGACCGGCTGCGCGGCCAAGACGGGGCCGACGCCTTGATCGGCGGCGCGGGCGACGACCGGCTGTTCGGCGGGGCGGGCGACGACGCGCTCG
>CAZBIG010000114.1:0-8185 GCA_964491865.1 uncultured Neomegalonema sp.
GGATCAAGGTCTGGGTGTTTCGCGGCGAGATCATGGATCACGACCCGATGGCGCGGGACAAGCGCAGCGCCGAGCTGCAAGAGGGCGGCGGCGGCGGCGGGCGTCCGCCGCGCGGCGATCGCGATCGGCCCGGCGGCGGCCGTGGTCGCGGCCGCGGCGACCGCGCCTGAGATCGGGAGAATTGAGCGATGCTGTCTCCGAAGCGGACTAAATTCCGCAAAATGCACAAGGGCCGCATTCATGGCGAGGCCAAGGGCGGTACCCGGCTCAACTTCGGCAATTTCGGGCTGAAGGCGACTGAGCCCGAGCGGGTCACCGCGCGCCAAATCGAGGCCGCGCGTCGGGCCATTACGCGTTACATGAAACGCCAAGGCCGCGTCTGGATCCGGATCTTCCCTGACGTGCCGGTGTCGAAAAAGCCGACCGAAGTGCGGATGGGCAAGGGCAAGGGCTCGGTCGAGTACTGGGCCGCAAAAGTAAAGCCCGGGCGTGTGATGTTTGAGATTGACGGCGTGGCCGAACCTATTGCAAGAGAGGCGCTCCGGTTGGGCGCGATGAAGCTGCCGGTGAAATGCCGTATCGTGATGCGAGAGGATTGGTGAGCGGGCGCGGAGCCGCGTGCGCCGCCGTCGTGTTTTCCACCGCCGGTTCGGGGCGGGTCGTGACGAGGAGCGGGCGATGAAAGCGAACGATCTGCGCGCCAAGACCCCGGACGAGCTGCGGACGGAGTTGCTGGCGCTGAAGAAAGAGCAGTTCAACCTGCGCTTTCAGATGGCGGCCGGCGAGGTCGGCAATTCGGCGCGCGTGCGGCAAGTGCGCCGCAACGTGGCGCGGGTGAAGACGGTGTTGACCGAAAAGGCGCGGCGCGCGGCCGAGGGCGGCGAAGCGGTCTGATCGGACGGGCGGGGCCGGGCGACCGGCTTGCGCCGATTGGGGTAAGTGGAAGAAGGGACGGCCAGTGCCGAAACGCATTCTGCAAGGCCGCGTGGTGAGCGCGAAGAACGACAAGACCATCACGGTCTTGGTCGAACGCGCGTTTCAGCACCCGGTCCTGAAGAAAACTGTGCGGAAAACGAAGAAGTACCGCGCGCATGACGAGGTGAACGCCGCCGCCGAGGGCGAGACGGTTCGCATCATCGAGTGCGCGCCTAAATCAAAGATGAAGCGCTGGGAGCTCATAACGTCGGAGATCGAGGCTGAATTGGCCGCGGCGAAGGTCGCGCGCCAGGCCGAGGCCGAAGCGGCGGACGAGGCGGCGGAAGCCGCGGCCTCGGAGTAACCAGCGCTTCTCCTGAAACCCCGCGCGACGCGAGCTGTCTCGTCGATGCGCGCAGGTCGGAGTGAGCGGACGTGATACAGAACGAGAGCAAGCTCGACGTCGCGGACAATAGCGGCGCGAAGCTGGTCCAGTGCATCAAGGTGCTGGGCGGCGCGGGTCGGCGCTATGCGCGGGTCGGCGACATCATTGTCGTTTCGGTGAAAGAGGCGATCCCGCGCGGCCGCGTCAAAAAAGGCGACGTGCGCAAAGCGGTCGTGGTGCGCACCGCCAAAGAGGTGCGGCGCGACGACGGGACCGTCATTCGCTTCGACCGCAACGCCGCGGTGATCCTCAACAACAACAACGAGCCCGTCGGCACCCGGATCTTCGGCCCGGTCGTGCGCGAGCTGCGCGCGAAAAACTTCATGAAAATCATCAGCTTGGCGCCGGAGGTGTTGTGATGGCGGCGAAGCTGAAAAAGGGCGACCGGGTGATCGTGATCTCGGGCGGCAACAAGACGAAGTCGAACCGCGACATCAAAGGCAAGCGCGGCGAAATCGTCAAAGTGCTGCCGGATGAGCGCAAGGCGATCGTCGGCGGTTTGAACATGGCGATCCATAACGAGCGCCAGAGCCAAAGCAGCCAGGGCGGGCGCATCCCGAAAGAGCAAGCGATCGACCTGTCCAATCTGATGCTGGTGGACCCGAAGACGGGCGAGCCGACACGCGTCGGCTTCAAGATCCTCGAAGACGGCAAGAAGGTCCGGTTCGCGAAGAAGTCGGGGGAGGTGATCGATGGCTGAGACCGACGTCGTCGAGGCGCCAGAAGAGCCCTATGTCGCCCGACTGCAGACGATCTACACAGATCAGATTAGATCGAAGATGCAAGAGGAATTCGCGTACAAAAACGCGATGCAGATCCCTCGGCTCGACAAGATCGTCTTGAACATGGGCGTCGGCGAGGCGGTTGGCGACAGCAAGAAGATTCGCTCAGCGCATGACGACCTGATGCAGATCGCAGGGCAAAAGCCCGTGATCACGCGCGCCAAGAACTCGATCGCGGGCTTTAAAGTCCGCGAAGGGATGCCCTTGGGCGTGAAGGTCACGCTGCGCCGCGCGCGCATGTACGACTTTCTGGACCGGCTGGTGACGGTGGCGATGCCCCGAATTCGGGACTTTCGCGGCGTTCCCGGCAAGTCTTTCGACGGTCGCGGCAACTATGCGATGGGCGTCAAAGAGCACATCATTTTCCCAGAGATCGAATATGACAAGGTCGATCAGGTCTGGGGCATGGACGTGATCATTTGCACGACGGCGAAGTCGGATGCGGAGGCGAAAGCCCTGCTGAAGCACTTCAATTTGCCGTTCATGAACTGAGCGCAGGAGACGACGAAATGGCGAAAGTCGCTATGGTCGAGCGTGAAAAAAAGCGCCAGCGCTTGGTTGCGCAATACGCCGAGAAGCGCGCGGAGCTGAAGAAGATCGCGTCCAATGAAGACCTCCCCATGGAGGATCGGTTCAAGGCGCGGTTAAAACTCGCCAAATTGCCGCGCAACAGCGCGCCGACGCGGTTGCACAACCGGTGTCAGGTTTCGGGGCGGCCGAAGGCCTATTACCGGAAGCTGAAGATGAGCCGGATCGCGCTGCGTGAACTCGGCAGCCAGGGCTTGCTGCCCGGCGTTGTCAAGTCGAGCTGGTGAGGGGGGACGATGTCGATTACGGATCCGCTCGGCGACATGCTCACCCGCATTCGCAACGCGCAGCTGCGCAACAAATCCACCGTTCGCTCGCCCGCGTCTAAGTTGCGTGGTTGGGTGCTCGACGTGCTTCAAGACGAAGGCTTTATTCGCGGCTATGAGAAGGTCGCCGATGATCCGAAAAAGCCTGAGTTCGTCATCTCGTTAAAGTATTACGAGGGCGAGCCGGTAATCCGCGAATTGAAGCGCTACTCGAAGCCCGGGCGGCGCGCCTATTCGGGATCGGAAGCGTTGCCGCAAGTTCGCAACGGGCTTGGCGTGGCGATCATCTCGACCAACCGCGGCGTCATGTCGGACGCCCGAGCCCGCGAGCTGAATGTCGGCGGCGAAGTTCTGTGCACGGTGTTCTAAGGAGCGCGGCCATGTCTCGAATTGGAAAACGCCCCGTCGCCGTGCCGGACAAGGTCACCGCGACGATCACCGGTCAAACGGTGGCGGTGAAGGGGCCGAAGGGCGAATTGTCCTTCACCTGCCCGGACGACGTCTCGGTGACCCTCGAGGGCGCGGAGCTGAAGATCGCGCCCCGCGGCGACAGCAAGCGCGCGCGCCAAATGTGGGGGATGGCCCGGACCCGGGTGCAGAACCTGGTGACCGGCGTGACCGACGGCTTTCAGAAGAAGCTCGAGATCAACGGGGTCGGCTATCGCGCCCAGGTTCAGGGCAAGACCCTGAAAATGGCGCTCGGCTACAGCCACGACGTCGAGTTTCCGATCCCGGACGGGATCGACATCAAGGCGCCGAAGCCCACCGAGATCGAGATTTCGGGCTCCGACGCCCAGGTCGTCGGCGAAGTGGCGGCGAAGATCCGCGATTGGCGTCGCCCAGAGCCCTACAAGGGCAAGGGCATCAAATACGCCGACGAATACATCTTCCGCAAGGAAGGTAAGAAGAAGTAAGCGCCGCGGCGACGGCCGGACTCGTGTCCGACGTCGTCGGCAAGGGCCGACAGGCTTGAGGGAGAGCGGGTGCGATGCCGCTGAAAAAACACGTCAACGCGGCGCGCCGTCGACTGCGCGTTCGCAACCGGCTGAAGCGCATGGCGCGCGGCCGGCTGCGCCTGTCGGTGTTCCGCAGCGCGCAGAACATTTATGCGCAGGTGATCGACGACACGGTCGGGGCGACCATCGCCGCCGCCTCGACGATCGAGCCGGATCTGGGGCTCAAGGGCAAGCGCAACATCGAAGCCGCCGCGAAGATCGGGGCCTTGATCGCCGAGCGCGCCAAGGCGAAGGGCGTCGAGGAGGTGTTCTTCGACCGGGGCTCGTATCTGTATCATGGCCGGGTCAAGGCCCTGGCCGACGCCGCCCGCGAGGGCGGGCTGAAATTCTAAGGAGAGCCTGATGGCGCGCGAAGACCGCGACAATCGCCGGGGCGGCCGGGACGACGAGCGCGACAGCGAATTCGTCGACCGCCTGGTCCACATCAACCGGGTGGCCAAGGTGGTCAAAGGCGGCCGACGCTTCGGGTTCGCCGCCCTGGTGGTGGTGGGCGACCAGAAGGGCCGCGTCGGCTTCGGCCACGGGAAGGCCAAAGAGGTGCCGGAGGCCATCCGCAAGGCGACCGAGCAGGCCAAGCAAAAGATGATCCGGGTGCCCCTGCGCGAAGGCCGCACGATCCATCACGACATCGAAGGCCGCTGGGGCGCGGGCAAAGTCATCATGCGCACGGCGCCCCAGGGAACCGGCATCATCGCAGGCGGCCCGATGCGCGCGGTGTTCGAGACGCTCGGCGTCCAGGACGTGGTCGCGAAATCGCTCGGCAGCCAAAACCCGTACAACATGGTGCGGGCCACCTTCGACGCCCTGACCAAAGAGAACAGCCCCCGGATGGTCGCCGCGCGGCGGGGCAAAAAGGTCGGCGACATTTTGCCGAAGCGGGCCGAAGCGGAGGCGACGCCATGAGCGACGCGCGGAAAAAAACCGTCGTGGTGAAGCAGATCGGCAGCCCGATCCGTCGCCCCGGCGATCAGCGGGCGACGCTGGTCGGGCTCGGGCTGAACAAGATGCACAAGGTGCGCGAACTCGAAGACACGCCCGCGGTTCGCGGCATGATCCGTAAGGTCGCGCATCTGGTTCAGATCGTGGAGGAACGCGGCTGAGGGCCGCTTCGCGCCGGGCTCGGCCCCGGCGCGCGCATGTCGATGGTCTCGGGCGTTGACGCCGCCGCCGGGATCCGACCGAGGAGGACAGCGTCATGGATTTGAGAGATCTTCGGCCGGCAGACGGGTCGACCAAGCGTCGTAAGCGCGTGGGCCGGGGCCCGGGCTCGGGCCTGGGCAAGATGGGCGGCCGCGGCATCAAGGGTCAAACCTCGCGCTCGGGCGTGGCGATTAAGGGCTTTGAGGGCGGCCAGATGCCGCTCCACCGCCGTTTGCCGAAGCGCGGGTTCGCCAACCCCTTCAAAAAGTCGTACGCCGTCATCAATCTCAGCACGCTGCAGGCGGCGCTCGACGCGGGTCGGATCCGGCCCGGAGAGACGGTGGACGAGGCGGTGCTGCTCGAGCGCGGCGTGGTGCGCAGGTTGAGAGACGGCGTTCGGCTGCTGGGCCGGGGCGAGATCGCCGCGCCGCTCACGCTAACGGTCACCGGCGCGTCGAAGGCGGCGGTCGAGGCGGTCGAGAAAGCCGGCGGCGCGATCACGCTGACCGGGGCCGAAGCGGCGAGCGCCGACGACGCCGAGGCGTCGAAGTAACAGACGCCCGCCCGGCGCGGCGGCGCGCTCGAAACGACTGGGCCACAGGCGCCCGGGACGGAGGACAAGATGGCGTCGGCCGCAGAGCAACTCGCCGCGAACATGAGCTGGAGCACCTTCGGCAAGGCCAAGGAGCTTCAGCAGCGCATCTTGTTCACGCTGGCGATCCTGATCGTCTATCGCGTGGGCACCTTCATTCCGATGCCCGGCATCGACCCGATCGCCCTCGCCAATCTGTTCGACCGGCTGAACGAAGGCATCGTGGGCGTGTTCAACGCCTTTACGGGCGGTTCGGTCGAGCGCATGGCGATCTTCGCCCTTGGGATCATGCCTTACATCTCGGCCTCGATCATCATGCAGCTGCTCACCACGATGGTGCCGAAGCTTGAGCAGCTGAAGAAAGAAGGCGAGCAGGGCCGCAAGAAGATCAACCAATACACGCGGTACGGCACCGTGTTGTTGGCGACGGTCCAAGCTTACGGCATCGCGATCGGGCTCGAAGGGCAGGGCGTGGTCCCTGATCCCGGCCTGTTTTTCCGCGCCTCCGCAGTGATCACGCTGGTGGGCGGCACGGTTCTGCTGATGTGGCTGGGCGAACAGATCACGGCCCGCGGGGTCGGCAACGGGATTTCGCTGATCATCTTCGTCGGGATCGTGGCGAGCTTCCCGCGGGCTTTCTACCAGTTCTTCGAAAGTCAGCGCGAGGCGGGCGGCAGCGCGCTGATCATCATCGCGGTTCTGGTGCTGTTAATCGCGGTGGTCGCCTTCGTGGTGTTTGTCGAGCGGGCGCAGCGGCGGGTGACCATCCAATACCCGCAGCGTCAGGTCGGCATGCGCGTGTACCAAGGCGACCGGTCTCATTTGCCGATCAAGGTCAACACCGCCGGGGTGATCCCGCCGATCTTCGCGTCTTCGCTGCTGCTGTTGCCGACCACCGTGGCGACCTTCAGCGCCGGCGGAGAAGATGCGGGCGGCGTCGCCGGTTGGATCGCGTCAAACCTGAGCCAAGGCTCGCCAGCGTTTAACCTCGTCTTCGTTGGCTTGATCGTCTTTTTCTGCTTTTTCTACACCGCGATCGTGTTCAACCCGCTGGAAGTCGCCGAGAACTTGAAAAAGCATGGCGGTTTTATTCCGGGCGTGCGTCCTGGGCAGCGAACGGCCGAGTATCTCGATTACCTGTTGACCCGTCTCACCGTGGTCGGCGCCGCCTACTTGGCGTTCGTCTGCGTGCTTCCGCAACTGCTGACCAACCAAGTCGGCGGCGAATTCGCCTTCGTACTCGGCGGGACATCGATGCTCATTGTCGTCAGCGTGACAATGGATACGATCTCGCAGGTGCAGAGCCACTTGCTCGCGCATCAGTACGAAGGTCTCATAAAGAAATCAAAATTGCGGGGACGGAAAAAGTGAACATTATCTTGCTGGGCCCGCCTGGGGCCGGGAAGGGCACGCAAGCGCGGATCCTCGAGACCGAGCGCGGGATGGTGCAGCTGTCGACCGGCGACATGTTGCGCGCCGCGGTCGCCTCCGGCTCGGAGGTCGGCCAAAAAGCCAAAGCGGTGATGGAGGCCGGCCAGCTCGTCTCGGACGAGATCGTGATCGGCGTCGTGTCCGAACGGCTGGAGCAGCCGGACGTGAAGGGCGGGGCGATCTTTGACGGGTTCCCCCGCACGGTCGCCCAGGCGGAGGCCCTCGACGCGTTGCTGGCTCAAAAGGAGATGGCGCTCGACGCGGCGATCGAGATGCAGGTCGACGACGCTTTGTTGGTCGATCGCGTGTCGGGCCGGTTCACCTGCGCGAATTGCGGCGAAGGGTACCACGACACCTATAAATTGCCGAAGCGCGGCGGCGTCTGCGACGTATGCGGCGCTTCCGAATTCAAGCGGCGCCCCGACGACAACGCCGAGACCGTGCGCAGTCGTTTGGTCGCGTACCATGAGCAGACGGCCCCGCTGATCGCCTATTACCGCGAGCGCGGCAAACTGAAGACGGTCGACGGCATGGCCGAGATCGACGAGGTGACGCGCCAGGTGGGCGCGGCGCTCGACAGCTAAGAAAACCGGACGGCGGACGTCCAAACAGAATTGACGGCGGCCGCGCGATCCGTACAGTTCGCGGCCTCGAATTAGACGGAGATCGACCGTGGCGCGTATCGCCGGCGTGAACATCCCAACCAACAAGCGCGTGCCGATCGCCTTGACCTATATTCATGGTCTCGGCCGCTTCACGGCCAAGAAGATCTGCGAGGATCTCAACATCGAGGAAAGCCGGCGCGTGAACGAGCTGTCGGACGCCGAGGTGCTGCGAATTCGCGAGCACATCGACGCCGGCTTCACGGTCGAAGGCGATCTGCGCCGCGAACGCGCGATGAATGTGAAGCGGCTGATGGATCTCGGCTGCTATCGCGGGCTGCGCCACCGGCGCGGTCTGCCGGTGCGGGGGCAGCGCACCACACCACCGCCCGCACCCGCAAGGGGCCC
>CAZBIG010000115.1:0-8181 GCA_964491865.1 uncultured Neomegalonema sp.
CGTCGAGCTCGACGCCAACGATTTCGAGTTCGAGTAAGCCGCGGCGCCGCGGCGCGACAGATCCGCCCCGCGCCCGCGGGGCGGCGCAAACAGACGGCGGCCGCGACGCGACCACGACGACGCGCCCTCTCCCCACGCGACGCTCACGTCTGGGGCGATGATTGACACCGATTTTTCTCGGCGATATCCCCGCACCGTCTTCTATGCCGGTCTCGCTTAACGATCCGTCGAAGAGACCAACTGAGCGATTACTGCGGCGGTCAGCGTTTTGATCGTCTGCCACGCCGTCAAGCGCGGCGCGGCGGCTTGTTCTGCGGGCGGGAAGGAACGGGTGCGCATGGCTGGCTTCTCGCCCTCAAAGCTGAACGGCTTCCTCAAAAGCCTGAGCGCGCTCCGCAGAACCCGCCTGAAAGTGGGCGAGCTGGCGCGCGACCTTGAGGACGTCCGCGAGGATGCGGCGCGCGCGCGCGACGGGCAGGAGCGCGCGAACCGGCAGCTGAGCGCCCTAGACGCCCGCCTCCGCGCCGAGACCGGCGAAGGGCTCGCGCCGAAAACGCCGAAAGCGCGCATCCTGCAATGCGACGACTTCCACATAAATGACCGAAATTTTCGCCCGCTGACCGATTATTTGGGGTCGCCTAAGGTTCACCGAACCATCGGCATCTATGCCGACACGCCGCCGGGCGCTTTGATGGCGTGTCACGGCGCTTACGGCGCGCATCACGAGACGCTCGACGCGCACCGCAGACATCTCGAGCGACTAGCCCCCGAGCAGCTCCGCGACCTCGTCTATAAGAATTTGCCCGTGTTCGACGTCGCGGCGGACGAAATCTTTTCCGTCCTGCTCTGCCGCCCCGAACTGCAGGACACGGTGCTCGACAAGCAGACCGTCGACCGGTTCGACCTGTGCTGGCGCGCCGACCGCCAACTGGTCATCGACAATTGCGCCGCCGTTCTTTATTGGGCGGATTACTGGTCCAAATTCTCTCTCGGCTGGTACCATTTCGGCGTTATTTTCTCAGGATCGCTGATCTACAGCCGGACATTGTTGGAGCTGGCGAAATTTTCTCGCATGCGCACGCTGGTTTGCGAGTCGTTCTTCACAGGCGCCGATTTTTTCCTCGAAGAACGCCACGCGCCGATTGCGAATGCGAGCCGCATCCGGAACCTGAATTTTCGAAAGTCTCTACAGACCCGCGCGGACGCGCTGGGGCCCGAGGTCTGGCGCCGAAGCCAGGTCCGCGCGCTCAACAAACACCGCTTCCCGAAAAATAAGAACGTCGTCCAGCCCGCTCCGGCCAGCTTGCCGCCGCTGCTGAAAACAAAAAAATGCGTCTTAATTTTGGGCCAAGTCGCGAACGACTTTTCGATTATTAGCGGAACGGCGCGTTATCTGAACACGGTTCCGGTCTATCAGCGCCTTATCGAGCATATACTGCAAGACCCGCACGCCGCCGTCATCTTCAAAGCCCATCCGTGGGAGCACAAAAAGCAGAACCTAAAAGACAACCTCACCGAAAAAGCGCTGCGGGCTTGGGCGGCCAAACTGACCCCCGACGCCTCCCGTCGCCTCTTCATCTGCGCCGATTTCAACTTGCCGCAGCTGTTTCGCATCGCCTCTCACGTCGTAACCCTATGCAGCCAGGGCGCGCTCGAAGCGGCCGGCAGCGGGTTCAAACCCGTCGTCGTCGGCGGCGCGTTCTACGACAGCGCGGGCTTTACCCATAACTTTGCGACACTCGAAGACTTCGACGCCGAGTTTTCGATCGGGAGCGTCTCGCCGCGCCTCACGCTGGACGAGTACGAGAATTTCCAGAACTTCATGACCCTTCTGCTCGAGTTTCATTTGCTGAACGCCGAGGACGCCGCGCCCTACGACCTGCAGCGGCGGACCCGGCTGTTCGCGGCCGAGCCGCATGCGGCGTTGGCGCACTCCGAGTTGGCCTTGGAGAAAACCTGGGGCGCCGCGGCCGACGCGGCCCAAGAGGCGGCGCAAGAGGCGGCGCAGGACGCGGCGGAAGACGGGCCTCCACCCCTGGCGCAGACCCGAGAGGCCCTGTGATGCTGCGCGTAAATTTCGTCATTTCCGATGACAAGGGCAGCAAAATATTCGCGGATATTTTTCAGCGGTACTTTGATTCAGAAAAGATGCATTTTTCAGTGACGAACGACGCGCTGCCCGACCAAGACGTCTATCACTACCATCGCCCTCAGATGGAGACGCAGCTGTCGCGGCCAAGCGTCGTGACCGTGCATCATGACCTGCATGACCCCGATCCGTTCGTGCGATTTGACCGCTTTAAGGCCATCTACGAACAAGCCGACCTAATCGTCTGCCTGAACAGCGGCCAGCGGGCGTTCCTGGCGGATATTGGGCGCGTCCAAACCACCATCATCCCGCATGGCTATGATCAAAACCTGTTCAGCAAAAAGTCGCCCAGGCGTTTCGACCCGACCCGCAAGATCCAACTGGGCGTTTTCTCCAAACGCTATGACCGGCGCTTCAAGGGCGAGGCGTACTTCTACGAGCTGCTCGACCACCTGCCGACCGACCGGTTCGCTTTCTTGTTCGTGGGCGAGGGCCGCCTGCAAGACGCGCTCTATGCGGAACAGCTGGGTTTTGACTGTCGGTGCTTCGAATACCTGCCCTATCCGCTCTATCCCGAAGCCTACGGCGCTGTAGACTTCTTGCTCATGGTCAGCACCTTCGAAGGCGGTCCCGCAAATCTGCCTGAGGCGGTCGCCAGCGGCACGCCGATTTTGGCGACGCCGGTGGGCATGGCGCCAGATCTGGTCGCGCCCGATCGAAACGGCCTGCTGTTGACGCGCGATCTGCAAAAAGATTTGCCGCGCTTCGAGGCGATCGCCAACAATACGGGCGGCCTTTACGACGCGCTTATGGCCGGAGCGCGCGACCTCACCCCATCGATCACGTGGGACGCCGTCATCGACCGCCATGTTGAAGAATACGAGCAGCTGTTAAAACGTCTGCAAAATCGCGCATAAGGCGGGCGGCCGACCTCAAAACCGCGGCAACGTCAACGCTCCCCCCCCTCAGCGTCGTCATGCAACGGCCGGCGCCGCGATTTCGGGCTCGACCTGAAGATCTCGCGCGCGGCGCTGCGGCCATTTGACGAAGAGGATCGCGGGGTTGCGCACCTGTTCGGCGCGCATCGTCGCTTCCAGCTGATCGAGCGCGCTGGTCACCGTCCGCGACCCGGCCATTTCGGCCTTGTCGACGACCGTCACCGAGAGGTCGCCCGGAGCGCCCGCCGCCATCAATCCGCGCGCCATCGTCCCCGCATTGGCGACGCACATGTAAAAGGCGCTTGTCGAGCCGGGAACGGCGACCGACGAGAAATCGGGCGGGGGCGCGCCCGCGGCGCTGTGGCCGGCGGCTAAAGTGAGTTTCTGGGCGACGCCGCGTTCCGTCGGGAAGATCCTGGCCTGAGCGGCGGCGGCCAGCGCCGACGTCACCCCCGGCACGACCTCCCAGGCCACGCCGGCCGCCTCGAGCGCGGCGGCCTCTTCGGCCGCGCGGCCGAAGACCAGCGGATCGCCCGATTTCAGCCGCACCACCCGTTTGCCCGAGCGCGCGGCGGCGGCGACGACGCCGTTGATCCGCGCTTGCGGCCAAGCGGCGCCGCCGACGGACTTGCCGACATAGATCCGCTCCGCGTCGCGGCGCGCCAGCTCTAGGATGTCGGGGGCGACCAGACGGTCGTAAAAAATAACGTCGGCCTCCTGCAACCGCTGGACGCCGCGCAACGTGATGAGGTCCGGCGCGCCAGGGCCCGCGCCCACGAGGCTGACGAAGCCTTCTCGGCGACCGATCGCGGCGGCGCCGGTCTCGATCGCCCGCTTGATCTCGCCCGCCGCTTCCGTTTCGCGCCCGTCCGCGAAAGCCTTGCGCGGCCCGTCCGAGAACACCCAGCGCCAGAAGGCGCGGCGCCGTTCGCGCGGGATCCGCCGGGCGACCGCCGCCCGCAGCCGCCCCGCCAGCGCGGCCAGCTCGCCGAGGCGGGGCTCCAGCATCTCTTCGATCCGGGTCTTCACCTGCCGCGCCAGCACCGGGGCCGTCCCTTCGGTGCCGATGGCGACGACCACCGGGTCTCGGTCGACGATCGCCGGGGTGGTGAGGTCGCACAGTTCCGGCCGGTCTACCACGTTCACAAGCACGCCCTTGGATTTCGCGACCGCGGCCGCCGCCGCATCCGCCCCCGCGCAGCCGGTCGCGATGAACGCGAAGCGCGCCGCGCTCAGCGTGTCGCCCAGCGCTTGAAACGGGGCCCGTCGGGCGCGGCCGCGGCGCACAAGCTCGGCGAGTTCGGGCTCGAGCGCGTCCGCGACGAAAACGATCTCCGCTTCGGTTTTCAGCGCCAGCCGCGCCTTCTGAGCCGCCTGCTCCTCGCCGCCGACGATGACGATCGTCCGGCCCGCGACGTCGATGAACATCGGAAAGCTCTTCATGGCGTTTTCTCCGGTTATTCGGCGGCGACGGCCGGCTGAGCGGCGCGCAGCATCTCGGCCAGGTCGGCGCGGCAGGAGCCGCAGTTCGTTCCGGCGCGGCAGGCGGCGCCGATGGCGTCGACGCTGCCCGCCCCCGCGGCGATCGCCTGCTCGACGACGCGCGCGCCGACATTCTCGCACACGCAAACGGTCGGCCCGGCGTCCGGCAGCCCGGCCCCCGCGCGCCCGGCGAGGAACCGGCGGCGCAAATCGGCGGCGTCCTCGGCCCCGTCGAAGGCGTTGGCGAGCCAGTCGCGCGCAAGCGCCATCGGGGCCGGGCCGAGGAACAGCGCGCCGTCCAGACGGTCGCCGTTGAACAGCGCGATGCGATACGCGTCGCGCGCGGCGTCGGCGTAGCTGAGGACCTCGCCGTCGCCGCCAAGCAGGTCTCGGGCGAAGGCGTCCACATCCGCCAGCGCCGCTTCGCCGGCAAGCTCGAGCCGCCAGCCCCGCCGGGTGCGGGCGGCCGCCCAATAGGCGCAGTCGGGCCGCGCCGCGGACCGGGTCAGCGCGAAACCGTGCCAGACCGCCGCGAGCCGCTCGACCCGCACCGGCGTGCGCTTGCTCTCCGGCTGGCCGGAGATCGGATCGGTGAGCGGACGCACCAGCGCGTCGACGCGGCCGCGGTTCGAGTTCTGCGCGGTCCAGTGCATGGGCGCGAACACCGAGCCGGGGCGCTGGCGGTCGGACAAGCGCGCCCGCGCCACAACGGCCCCGTGGCGGCTGACCACCCGAACGAGATCCGCGTCGCAGAGGCCGAGGGCGGCGGCGTCGTCGGGGCGGATTTCGAGATAGGGCTCGGCGATATGCCGCGAGAGCCGCGGCGACTTCGCCGTCCGGGTCATGGTGTGCCAATGATCGCGCACCCGACCGGTGTTCAAGATCAGCGGATAGGCGTCGTCGAGCGCGTGTCCGGTCTCGCGCGGCGCGACAGGCGCCAGCCGCGCTTTCCGGTCCGGCGTGTAGAAGCCGCCGTTCCCGAAGAAACGCTCGGGGCGATCGCCGTTCGCGCGCAGCGGCCAGCGCGTCGGCGTCATCGCGTCATAAGCGCCGTCCGAGATTTCGGCGAGGCCCGAGATGTCGAAGGCCCGCGACCCGTCGTTTTCAAAGCCTGACAGACGCGCATGCTCGCGGAAAATGGCGGCGGCGTTCGGAAAGGCGAAGGCGGCGTCCCACGACTCGCCAAGTCCCCGCCCGATCGCGCGCGCCACGTCGCAGATGATCCGCCAGTCGTGCCGCGCTTCGCCCGGCGCGGCCAAAAAGGCGCGCTGGCGAGAGATCCGCCGCTCCGAGTTGGTGACCGAGCCGTCCTTCTCGCCCCAGCCGGTGGCGGGCAGCAGAACATTCGCCAGTTCGGTCGTGTCCGTCCGTCGCATGATGTCGCTGACGACGACCAGGCCGCGCGCGTTCCGGATGGCCTTGGCGACGGTGTCCGCGTCGGGAAGGCTGACCGCCGGATTGGTCGCCATCACCCAGAGCGCCTTGATCCGGCCGTCGCCCAGCGCGTCGAACATGTCGACGGCTTTGAGGCCCTGCCGCTCGGCGATGCGCGGCGCGCTCCAGAAACGCTGGACCCGGTCGCGGTCGTCCGCGCTCTCGATCGCCATATGGGCCGCCAGCATATTGGCGAGGCCGCCGACCTCGCGCCCCCCCATGGCGTTGGGCTGGCCCGTGACCGAGAACGGCCCGCAGCCCGGCTTGCCGATCCGCCCCGTGAACAGATGGCAATTCAGGATCGCGTTGACCTTGTCGGTCCCCGTCGACCACTGGTTCACCCCCTGGCTGTAGATCGTGACGACCCGCTCGGCGCCGGCCCAAAGCGCGTAGAACCCCGACAGCTCTTCGGGCGAGAGACCCGTGGCGGCGGCCGCCCCCGCGGGATAGAGCGGTCCCGCCCCCCCGAGCGCATGCGCGACCCCGCAGGCGTGCGCGGCGACGGACACGCCGTCGCGTCTGCCGGTTGCTTCGAGCCAACTCAGCAGCCCGTTGAACAGGGCCACGTCAGCGCCCGGCGCGACCGCCAGATGGACGTCCGCCAGCTCGGAACTCGCGGTGCGCCGCGGATCGACGTTCACGACGCGCAGGCCGGGTCGCGCCCGTTTGGCGGCGACCAGTCGCTGGAAGAGCACCGGGTGGCACCAGGCGAGGTTCGAGCCCACCAGCACGATCAGGTCGGCGGCGTCGAAATCCTCATAGACCCCCGGCACCACGTCGGCGCCGAAGGCGCGTTTGTGGCCGGCCACCGACGACGCCATGCAGAGGCGCGAATTGGTGTCGATGTTCGCCGATCCGACGAAGCCTTTCATCAGCTTGTTGGCGACGTAGTAATCTTCGGTGAGCAACTGCCCCGAGACGTAGAGCGCGACGCTGTCCGGGCCGTGCTCGCGGATCGCGGTTGCGAAGGCGCCGGCGACCCGATCGATCGCCTCGCGCCACGAAGCGCGGCGGCCCTCGATCTCGGGATGCAGCAATCGCCCATCGAGATCGAGCGTCTCGCCCAGCATCGCGCCTTTCACGCAGAGCCGCCCCGCATTGGCGGGATGCTCCGGATCGCCGGCGATCTCGCCGCGCCCGCCCGCCTCGCCAGCCTTGGGCCCCTCGCCCCCCTCGGCGCCCTCGGCCCGCTCGGCTCGGGCCAGCACGCCGCAGCCGACGCCGCAATAGGGGCAGACGGTGCGGACCGCCGGGCTTTCGGGTCCGTCGCCCATCGCCGCGGCCCCCGTTAAGCCGCCGCGCGGGCGACCAGCGCCTCGCGGCTGAGCAAAATGCGGCCGTCTTCGACGCGCGCGGGGATCGACGCCGTCGCGCCAACATCCGCGCCCTGGGCCTCGCCGGTCTCCAGCGAGATCACCCAGTTGTGCAGCGGACAGGTGACCGATCGGCCGTGCACGATGCCCTGGCTGAGCGGTCCGCCCGCATGCGGGCAGCGGTCCTCAAGCGCGAAGACTTCGCCTGCCCCGGTGCGGAACACGCCGACGCAGCCCAACGGCGTCTTGACGACCCGGGCGCCGCGCAGCGGGATCTCGGCCACGGCGCCGACGTCGATCCAGTCGGACACGAGCGCCGCCATCACGCGACCTCCGCGAGCGGCTTGAACTCATGGGCGTCGACGCGGCGCTCCGCCCGTTCGGCCCATGGATCGACCTGGAAAACGCTCTGGGAGAAGCGGAAGCGCTCGACAAGCGCCCGGCGACTGTCGGCGTCTCGCACGACGCGCGTCTGGATGTGCTCCATGCCGACCCGGGCGCGCCATTTGTACATGCGGTGCAGGTACTGCGCTTCTTCGCGGTAGAGCTGCAGCAGCGCCTCGACATGCTCGAAGACCTCCGCCTCGGTCGCCACTTTGCAAAGAGGTTCGGTCTGTTTGACGTCGAGGCCGGCCGCGCCGGCGAACGAGATTTCGTAGCCTGACTCCACGCAGACGACGCCGATGTCCTTGCAGGTCGCCTCGGCGCAGTTCCGCGGGCAGCCCGAGACCGCCAGCTTGACCTTGGCGGGCGTCCAGGATCCCCAGAGCCGTTTCTCGAGCTGAACGCCGAGACCGGTCGAGTCCTGCGTGCCGAAGCGGCACCATTCTTTGCCGACGCAGGTCTTCACGGTGCGCAGACCCTTGGCGTAGGCGTGGCCGGACACGAAGCCGGCTTTGCCGAGATCGGCCCAGACGCCCGGCAG
>CAZBIG010000116.1:0-8161 GCA_964491865.1 uncultured Neomegalonema sp.
GCGGCCCGAGGAGTACGTCGAGATCAACAACTTCTACACGGCGACCGTCTACGAAAAAGGGGCCGAGATCATCCGCATGCTGCGCACGATCCTGGGCCCCGAGACCTATCGCAAGGCCATCGATCTCTACGTCGCGCGGCATGACGGCCAAGCCTGCACGATCGAGCAGTTCAAGCAGTGCTTCGAGGACGCCTCGGGCCGGTCGCTGGATCAGTTCGCGCTCTGGTGGCGTCAGGCGGGGACGCCGCGGCTCGATGTCGAGGAGCGCTACGATCCGGAGAACCAGCGCCTGAAGCTGACGTTCCGCCAGTCCACCCCGCCGACCCCCGGCCAAGCCGATAAGCAGCCGCTGGTGATCCCGGTCGCCTTCGGCTTGATCGACCGGCAGGGCCGCGAAGCGCCGCTGCCGCAGGGCGAGGCCCCGTCCCGCCCCGGCACCCATGTGATCCTGCTCGACAAACCGGCCCGCGCCATCGAGATCGACGGCCTGCCCGAGAAACCCGCGCTGTCGGTGAACCGCGGCTTCGCGGCCCCGGTGATCGTGAACCGAGCCCTGTCGGACGCGGATCGCGCGCTGCTGCTGCACGCGGATCCCGATCCGGTGAACCGATGGGAGGTCGGCCGGTTGGCGGCGCTCGATCTCTTGACCCGCGGCGCGTTGGCGGCGGCCGAAGGCGCGCCGACGGCCGGGCTCGACGACTTCGCGGCCGCGCTCGGGCGAACGTTGGCCGATCCGCGGCTCGACCCCGCGCTCAAAGCGCTGGCCTTGATCCCGCCGAGCGAAGACGAAATCGCCGGCGCGCTCGCCGAACAGGGGGTCGACGGCGCGCCGCGGGCCGCGGACCCCGACGCCGTCCACCAGGCCCGCGACGGCTTGCGCCTGGCGGTCGCCCGCGCGCTCAAGGATCCGCTGCTCGAAGCCTATCGGGCGATGGCGACGCCGGGCCCTTACAGCCCCGACGCCGCGTCGGCGGGCAAACGGGCGCTGAAGAACGCGGCGCTGGGATTGCTGGCGGCGCTGCCCGACCCCGAGGTCCGGGCCCTGGCGCCGCGCCAATTCGAGACGGCGGACAATATGACCGACGCGATGCCGGCGCTGACGGCGATGGCGCATCACGGCTATCCCGAGGCCGAAGGCGCTCTGACCGCGTTCTACGACCGCTGGAAGCGCGACGCGCTGGTGCTCGGCAAATGGTTCGGCGTGCAGGCGATGGACCCGCAGCCGGACGCCCTCGACAAGGTGCGCAAGCTGACCGAGCATCCGGCCTTTGATTGGAAAAACCCCAATAAATTCCGGGCCTTGATCGGCGCCTTCGGCATGGCGAACCCGACGAATTTCCACCGGGCCGACGGCGCTGGCTATCGCTTCTACGCCGACTGGGTGCTCCGGCTCGACCCGGTGAACCCGCAGACCGCGGCGAAACTGGTCGGCGCCTTTGAAACCCTCGGCCGCTACGACGCGGGCCGCCAGGCGCTGATGCGCGCCGAACTCGAGCGCATGCGGTCGGCCCCGGGGCTGTCGACCGACGCCGGCGAGATGATCGCGCGCCTGCTCGACGCCTGACCGGCGGCGCCAGACCGAGGCCCGCAAGCCCTTCGGGCGAGGCCGGTCCGGACTAACCCGGGCCGGGGGCGGTCTCGGCGTCCGCCGCGCGTCGCTCGAACCAGTCGGCGACCGCAGCCGCCGCGGCCGCGCGCGCCGCCCGCAGCCGCGTCTCGACGGCGTCGAGGCTGGGGGGCTCGACCCCCGCCGCCGCCCCGATCACCCGCACCAGCCCCTGAGGCGCGCCGCCCTCGGCGATCGGCCGATCAAGCGCCACGCGCTCGACCTGCGACACCGCGAGTTGCCGGGCGTAGGCGTCGGACAGCGTCGCGGCCGCCGCGTCGGACAGATCGCCGACCTCCGCCAACCGAGCGAACGCCGTGCCGGTCGACAAGCCGCCGCCGCCGGCGACCCCGGCGATCAGCGCCCGGGTCTGGGCCAGGAACTCGAGATCGACCAGGCCGCCGGGGCCGAACTTCAGCGCCCATGGTCCCGTGGCCGCCTCGGGATGCGCCGCCGCGAGCTTCGCGCGCATGGCGCGCGCGTCCCGCCGCACCGCGGCGGGGTCCCGCGCGCGCGACAGCGCCTCGGCCACCGCGTCGCGCGCCGCTGCGCGCACCTGCGGCGCGCCCGCGACCGGCCGCGCCCGGGTCAGCGCCATCAGCTCCCAAACCCAAGCCTGATCGCGCTGATAGCGTCTGAACGCCTCGAGACTGGTGGCCAGCGGCCCGGCCCGGCCCGACGGCCGAAGGCGCATGTCGACCTCGTAGAGCGCGCCCTCCGCGGTCGGCGCCGACAGCGCGCTGGTGACCGTTTGCGTGAGCCGCGCGAAATACTGCGCGGCCGGCGTCGGGCGGGGCCCGTCCGGCGCGCCCTCGGCCGTCGCGCCCGGATCGGCGTCGTAGACCATGATGACGTCGAGATCCGAGCCCGCCGTCATTTCGCGGGACCCGAGCTTGCCGAACGCCAGCAGCGCGGCCCCGCGACCCGGCGGCGGCCCGTAGCGCGCCTGGTGGCGGGCCTCGATCAGCGGCCACAGCGCGCCGAGACAGGCCTCGGCCACGTCCGAGAAGATCCCGCCCGCGTCCGCCGGCGCGACCGCGCCGCGCAGCATGCCGACGCCGATGCGGAACCGCTGTTCGCGGGCCCAGCGCCGCGCGGCGTCGAGCTGACGCTCATAATCGCCGTCGGACCGCTCGGCCTCGCGCGCCAACGCCGCCTCGAGATCCGCCTGCAGCGCGGCCCGGTCCCCCAGCGGTTCGAAAAAGTCCGGGTCGAGCACCGCGTCGAGCAAGTTCGCGCGCGACGCGAGCAGATCCGCCAGCCGGGGCGCCGCGGCGCAAATCTCGGTCAAGAGATCCAACAGCGCCGGCTGCGCCTCGAACATCGCCAGGATCTGGACCCCGCTCGGCAGCCCCGCGAGAAACCGGTCGAACTGCGCCAGAGCGCGCATGGGGTCGGGCGCGCCCGCCATGCGGGCCAGGATCTCCGGCGCAAGCCGCTCGAGGCTCGCGCGCGCCCGCGGGCTTCGCACCGCGCGCAGCCGACCCGAAAACCAGCGTTCGGCCAGCGCCTGGGCGCGTTCCGGCTCGGGATACCCGGCCGCCGCCGCGGCGATCGGCGGGGGGGCGGCCTTGCCGCGGCCGTCGAGCGACGGCGACGCGATCCGGCGCACCGAGGCCATCACGGCCTCGGTCTCGGCCAAGAACGCCGCCGCGTCCGGCGCGCCCGCCAACGCGGCCACCCGCGCGATCGCCGCCGGATCTTCGGGGATCCGATGCGTTTGCTGATCCTCGATCATCTGCAGCCGATGCTCGAGCCGGCGCAGATAGTCGTAAGCGCGGCGCAGCGTCTCGAGATCCGACGGCGACAGCCGCCCCCTCTCGGCGAGGGCCTCGAGCGCGGCGAGCGTCCTCGGCGCGCGCAGCGCGGGATCGCGGCCGCCCAGGATCAGCTGCTCGGTCTGCGCCAAAAACTCGATCTCGCGAATGCCGCCGGCGCCGAGCTTCACATCCTGCCCCGCCGCCTTGATCTCGGCTCCGCCCTCGTGGCTGCGGATGCGCGCGAGCATGTCGGCCGCGTCTTCGAGCGCCGCGAAATCGAGATGACGCCGCCACACGAAGGGCGACAGCCGCCGCAGATAGGCCTCGCCCGCCGCCAGATCGCCCGCCGCGGGCCGCGCCTTGATATGCGCCGCGCGCTCCCAGGTGCGGCCCATGCCCTCGTAATAGCGCTCGGCGGTCTCCATCGCCAAGCAGACCGGCGTCGCGGCGGGGTCGGGACGCAAGCGCAGATCGACGCGCGCCGCATAGCCCTCGCCGTCGCGGTCGGACAGGATGCGGGCGAAGCGCTGGGTCAACCGAACGAACCGCGCCTTGGCCTCGCCCAGCGCCTTTTGGGGCAGCCGATCTTGGTCGAACAGCGCGATCAAATCGATGTCGGACGAATAATTGAGCTCGCCCGCGCCCATTTTCCCCATGGCCAGAAGCACATAGCCCGAGCGTTCGGGGTCGAGCCCGGGGATGCGGCCGGCGGCGGCCTCTTCGCGCAGCAAAAACTCGGCGGCGGCCGCGCAGGCCGCGTCGGCGAAGCGGGTGAGCGCGCCGGTCACCGCGTCGAGATCCCAAAGCGCGCCTAGATCAGCCAGCGCGGTCCACAGCGCGGCGCGCCGGCGAACGACCCGCAAGCGCGTGCGCAAGGACGGCTCGTCCGCGACCGGCTCGGCGAGTTCCGCGAGCAGCGCGTCGAACGCCGCGTCGGGCGGGCGCGCCGCCGCCTCGGCCAGCCAGTCGGCCTCTCGATGGGCGAGCCGGGCGAGAAAGGGCGCGCCGCCGGCGGCGCCGACCAGCAAATCCCGGAACGCGCCGGTCGCGCCCACGGCCTCGGCCGCGGCGCGGCCACGGTCGGCGTCGACCGGCTGCGGGGCCGCGGCGATGCGCTCGGCGAAAGTTTTTGACGGATCTAAATCACGCGGCAAGCTCATCGCGGCACGCTAGGCGGCGCGGGCGCGCGCGTCGAGCGCGGCGCGTTACGGGGCAGGCGACAAGCTCTCCGCGATGCGGTAAGTTGCGGATAGCGACGGAGCAGGGAGACGGCCGGCGACGCGGGACGCGAACCCGGCCGTTGAGAGCGCGGCGCGCTCTCAGGGAAGGACGGCATGAACGCGACGGAGGAGCAGGACGCCGACATCGCCGGCCCCGAAAGCGAGGATCGGCGCCCCGACGACGCAAGCGACCGCGACGCCTGCGCGGACGGCGCCGCCGAATACGCGCCGCGCGCCGAGGCGACGGGCGAGGCCTCGTCGCGACGCGCCGACCGATTTGCGGCGCGGCGCCCCGACCGGCGCGACCGCCCGCTCAACATCCTCACCCTCAGCGGCCTTTGGCCCAGCCGGACCCGTCCGGAACGCGGATTGTCCATCGAGCAGCGCCTGCGGCGCGCCGACGCCGCCGGCCTGGCCCAGATCCGCGTGGTCGCGCCGACGCCCTGGTTCCCGTTCGCGCATCCCGTCTTCGGCCCCCTCGCCGCCCTCGGGGCCGAGCCGCGGCTCGAAAAACGCGCGCGGATCGTCGTTCACCGCCCCCGGTATCCGGCGCTGGCCGAGCCGCTGCGCGCGCGGCTGATCGCGATGGCGTTGCGGCGCTTCGCGCGGGCCTTGGCGGCGAAGCGCGGGCCTTTCGATCTGATCGACGCCCATCGCGTGTATCCGGACGGCGTGGCGGCCGCCCATCTGGCGCGCGCCCTCGACGCGCCCTTTGTCGTGACCGCGCAGCCCGAAGACCTGGCGCTGACCGAGGCCGCGCCCGCGGTCCAGCGCCAGGCGCTCCGCGCGCTGTCGGCCGCGGCCTCGGTCGGGTCGACGTCGCGCGGCCTGATCGACGCGCTCGGCGCCATCGGCGCCGCGGTCGACCGCTTCAGGCTGCTGCGCGACGGCGTCGATCGCGACCTGTTCCGCCCGTTCGAGAGCGCCGAGGCCCGTCGGTCGGCCCGGTCGGCCCTGGCGGCGCCTCAGGACGCGCCGCTCGCCGTCTCGGTCGGGCCCTTGCTCGACAGCGTCGGACATCAGCGCGCGATCGACGCGGCGGCGGCCCATCCGACGCTCCACCTCAGGATCTCAGGGGACGGGCCGGGCCGGGCGGCGTTGCGCGCGCGGATCGACGCGCTCGGCGTGGCCGATCGGGTGCGCCTGATCGCGCCGCGTCCCTATCGCGACCGTCGGGCCCTGTACGCCGCGGCGGACGTGACGCTTTGGGTTCCGGCCCGGGCGCGCGAGCCTGAGGGGTTGGTCGAAAGCTTGGCCTGCGGCGCGCCCGTCGTCGCGACCCCGGTCGGCGACGCGCCCGACGTGATCTCGGCGCCCGCGGCCGGGCGGCTGGCCCGAGATGTTTCGGCCCCGGCGGTGACGGACGCGCTGCATCAAGCGCTGAGCGCGCCGCCGCCGGTCGACGCCGTCCGCGCGATGGCGGATCGGTTCGACTGGAACGACACCGTGCGCGGTGTCGACGAGATGTTCCACGAGGCGGTCGACGGCGCGCCTGTCGCCGCCTGAGCGGCTCGGGGGCGCTGGCGCCCCCCTGTCGGCGCGCGACGCGCCCGCCGCCCGGATCCGGAGGCGCCGGGCGACACGGGCGCGCCGCGGCCTGCCTGTTCTCCACGACCCGATCCGCCGCCGCGCGCGCCTGTTCCCAGGATGTTTTGGACACCGGATCGTTGAAAGACCGGATCTTGGGGAGCGCGTCGCGCGTTTTGGGCGCGCGTGTGATCAGCGGGCGCCGCTTTCGAGCGCCGCCTTCACAGCCGCGATCGCTTCGGGGCTCGCGGCGGGGTCGACGCCGCCGGCTTGCGCCAGATCCGGGCGGCCGCCGCCGCCTTTGCCTCCGAGCGCTTCCGCGGCGATTTTCACCAGCGCGACGGCCGAGACGCGATCCGTCAGATCCGCCGTCACCCCGACCGCCGCGGGCGCTTTGCCGTCGACGTCCGAGATCAATAACACGACCCCCGAGCCCAGCCGCTCCTTATGCGCGTCGATCAGCGCGCGCAGGTCCTTGGCCGGAACGCCCTCGAGCACCTGGGCGATCAGGGCGACCCCGCCCGCGTCGATCGGCGCGACGTCGCCGGCCCCGCCCCCGCCCATCGCGAGCTTCTTGCGCAGTTCGGCGAGCTCCGCGGTCAGCTTCTTGCGCTCGTCGAGCAAGGCTTTGACGCGGTCCGTCAGTTCGGCGACCGGGGCCTTCAAAAGCGCCGAGGCCTCCCGCAGCACGCTCTCCTCGGCGGCGATCTCGCTCAACGCCGCGGCGCCGGTCAGCGCTTCGACCCGGCGGACGCCTTCCGACACGCCGCGCTCGCCGGCGATTTTAAACAACCCGATCTCGCCCAGCCGCGCCACATGGGTGCCGCCGCACAATTCCAGCGAGTAAATCGCGCCGGCGGGTCCCGCCTCGCCCGCGGGGCGCGCGCCCATCGACACCACGCGCACCTCGTCGCCGTATTTTTCGCCGAACAGCGCTTGGGCGCCGGCGGCTTTGGCGGCCTCCGGATCCATCACGCGGGTCGAGACCGCGTCGTTCTGGCGGATATAGGCGTTGACCTCGCGTTCGACCGCGTCGATTTCGGCGGCGCTCATGGGCTGCGCATGGGCGAAGTCGAACCTCAGCCGGTCGGGCGCGACTTGGCTGCCGCGCTGCGCCACATGGGCGCCGAGCGCGCTTCGCAGCGCCTCGTTCAACAGATGCGTCGCCGAATGGTTCGCCTTCAACAGCGCGCGGCGGTCGGGGTCGACGCGCAGCCGGGCGGCGTCGCCGACGGCGATGGCGCCCTCGACCACCTCCGCGGCGTGCGCGAACACCCCGTCGGCGCGCTTGCGCACGTCGCGGACGCGCGCCACGCCGGCGTCGAACCGGATCTCGCCTTGGTCCGCCTGCTGACCGCCCGATTCCGCGTAAAACGGCGTCTGATTGAACATCAACTCGACCGATCGCCCCGCCTCCGCGCGATCCAACCGGGCCGCGTCGGCCACGATCGCCAACAAGCGCCCCTCGGCCGTCTCGGTCTCATAGCCGAGGAACTCGGTCGGCCCATGCGCCTCGCGCAGTTCGAACCAGAGCGCTTCGTCGGCCGCCGCGGCGCCGCCGGTCCACGCCTCGCGCCCGCGCGCGCGCTGAGCGGCCATTTCGGTCTCGAAACCGGCGACATCGACCGCGCGGCCGCGTTCCCGCAGCACGTCCTGGGTCAGATCGAGCGGAAAGCCGTAGGTGTCGTAGAGCTTGAACGCCGCCGCCCCCGGCAGCGGCCGCCCGTCGGCCAGGGCGTCGACCTCCTCGTCGAGCAGCTTCAATCCCCGATCCAGGGTGCGGCGGAAATTGATCTCTTCGCGCTCGAGCGTGTCGACGATCAGCGCTTGGGCCTGCGCGAGTTCCGGGAAGGCGCGGCCCATCTGATCGATCAGGCTGGGCGCGAGTTTGAAGAGCACGGGGTCCGCGGCGCCGAGCATATGGGCGTGCCGCACCGCGCGGCGCAGGATGCGGCGCAGCACATAGCCCCGCCCGTCCTTCGAGGGCGAAACGCCGTCGGCGATCAGAAAAGCGGTCGAGCGCAGGTGATCGGCGATCACCCGGTGAT
>CAZBIG010000117.1:0-8160 GCA_964491865.1 uncultured Neomegalonema sp.
CGATCCTCTTGGCCATCTCGCGCAAGCCGATCTCCCTTGCCTCGCGTTCCCGACGAACGAATGCGCCGAATTTCAGACCCTCACCGGTCATGGGTGCCTCTCCTGTTTAGTGGATAGGTAACATGCGAGTCGTTACTCGTCAAGATGCTGCGCACCTTAGGAAGAAGGCCTCCACATTTAGTGAAATCGCGTGGCGATGGTCAGCGATGCGCGGTGCTGCGAGCCGAGCGCCATGCTAATACAGACCCTCGCGCAGCGAGGTCCAGCCAACGGATTTCCTCCAGGACCTGCCGAAATTCAGGCTCAGGCGACACGCACATGGTTCTAAACGTGTTCAAGAACGGCAGCCAAGGCCCGCACAGTTTCGGGCTGGCGACGCGGCGCGCCTTGACGGCGTTGCTGCGCCACCGCCGGCGGCTTAGCCTTCTTGGCCTCTCCCTTTCGCCGTCTCATGACCCCGCATAGCGCCAGGCGAGAGCCTGCCCGCCCGGCGTTCATCGCCGCGAGACAATTCGATCACGCGATCGGCGCCTGTATCGCCGCGGCCCGCGCCCTATTTCGTGTCCGGTACAGCGCTGCTCGAGCGGCGGCGAGAAGGGGCTTCGCATGATCACCTCACGAACCGTTTCGTCCGCCACGCTCGCGGCCTCGGCGATCGCGGCGCTGCTGCTGGCCCCCGGCCTCGGCCGGGCGCAGGCCGGGCCGGACGCGCCGACGGAGGTGATCGCGCAGCGGATCGTCAAAGCGCCGTTCGCTGACCGCATCGAGGCGCTGGGCACGCTGCGCCCGTCGGAAGCCGTCGACATCACCGCGAACGTCACCGAACGGATCGTCGCGGTGAATTTCGACGACGGCGACTTCGTCGAGGCGGGCCAGGTGCTCGTCGAAATGGACGCGGACGAAGAGCGCGCCCAGGTGGTCGAGGCGCGCTCGACGGTGCGCGAGGCCGAAGCCCAATTCGAGAGGTCTCGCGAGCTCGAACAGCGCGGCGCCTCGACCGGCCGCGACCTGGATGAGCGCCGCCGCGCCCTCGAGACCGCGCGGGCTCGGCTGGCGGCGGCCGAGTCGCGCCTGGCGGACCGGCAGATCAAAGCGCCGTTCGCCGGCCGCATGGGGCTGCGCAACGTCAGCGTCGGAGCCATCGTCGAGTCGGCCGAGCCGATCGGATCGTTGTTCGACGACCGGGTCATGAAACTCGACTTCTCGGTCCCGTCGACCTTCCTGCCCACGCTGACGCCCGGCCTCCGGATCCGCGCGACCGCGAAAGCCTTTGGCGACACCGTCTTCGAAGGCCAGGTGTCGAGCCTCGACAACCGGATCGACCCGGTGACGCGGTCGATCCTGGTGCGCGCGCGCCTGCCCAACCCCGACGGCCGCCTGCGCGCCGGATTGCTGATGGCGGTCGAGCTGTTCAAGGACGAGCGCGAGGCCGTGATCGCGCCCGAGGAGGCGCTGATCGCCTCGGGCGGCGGCCAAAGCGTGCTGCGGCTGATCGAGAAAGACGGCCGCACCGTCGCCGAGCGGGTCGCGGTGACGACCGGCGGGCGCCGCCCGGGGGACGTCGAAGTCCTCGAGGGGCTCGCCGCGGGCGATCTCGTGGTGACCCATGGAACCTTGAAAGTGCGCCCCGGAGCGCCGGTGGTGGTCATCGCGGTCGAGGAGGGGGACGAGAGCTTGCCCGAGCTGCTGTCCCAGCGTCGCGACGCGGCGACCGAGACGGACGCGCCGACAGCCCCGAAGACCAACTGACCCCGCGCGCCGCGCCCCGCGCGCGCCTTCCGCGCCCGCCGGCCGCGATGTTCCGCTCGACCGATCCCGCGCGGCGACGACCGCGCTGCAGGAGCAGATCCGATGTTCATCTCCGACGTCAGCGTGAAGCGCCCCGTCTTCGCGGCGGTGCTGTCTTTGCTGCTCATCGCGTTCGGGGCGGTCGCCTATGATCGCCTGCCGCTGCGCCAGTACCCGGACATCGACCCGCCGATCGTGTCGGTCGACACGGTCTATCCCGGGGCGGCCGCCAACGTGGTCGAAAGCCGGATCACCGAGCTGATCGAGGAGCGGATCTCGGGTCTTGAGGGCATCGTCGCGATCGAAAGCGCCAGCTCGGACGGGCGCAGCCGCATCAATATCGAGTTCGCGATCGACCGCGACGTCGACGCCGCGGCCAACGACGTGCGCGACCGGGTGGCGGGCATTCTCGACGACCTGCCCGAAGAAGCCGAAGCGCCCGACATCGGCAAGGCGGACAGCAACGACGACGTGATCATGTGGCTGAACCTGGCGTCGTCCGAGCTGACGGTGCCGGAGCTGACCGACTATGCGCGGCGCTATCTGGTCGACCGGTTCTCGGTGGTGGACGGCGTCGCGCGCGTCCGGGTCGGGGGCAGCCAAGAATACGCGATGCGCGTCTGGCTCGACCGGCGGGCTTTGGCCGCCCGCGGCCTGACCGCCGGCGACGTCGAGCGCACCTTGCGGGCCGAGAACGTGGAGTTGCCCGCAGGCGCGGTCGAAAGCGTCGAGCGGCAGTTCACCACGCGGGTCGACCGGTCCTTCCGCACGCCCGACGAGTTCGCCAGCCTGGTGCTGGCCCGCGGCGAAGACGGCTATCTCGTCCGCCTCGGCGACGTGGCGCGGGTTGAACTCGGCACGGTCGAAAGCCGCACCTTCTTCCGCGGCAACAACGTGCCGATGGTGGGCATCGGCATCATCAAGCAGTCGACGGCGAACACGGTCGAGGTCGCGCAAGGGGCCAAGGCGGTGGCGGCGCGACTGAACGAAAGCCTGCCCGAGGGCATGTCGATCGAGCAGAGCTACGACACCAGCGTGTTCGTCCAGGGCGCGATCGACGAAGTTTACAAAACCCTGGCGATCGCCATCGGCCTGGTCGTTCTGGTGATCTTGCTGTTCTTGGGCGGCGTGCGCCCGATGCTGGTGCCGGCGGTGACGGTGCCGGTGTCTTTGGTGGCGACCTTCCTGGTCATCTACGCTCTCGGCTTCTCAATCAACCTCCTGACCCTTCTGGCGCTGGTGCTGGCGATCGGACTGGTGGTCGACGACGCGATCGTGGTGCTCGAGAACATCGTCCGACGCATGGACGACTACGGTGAGACGCCGCTGGTCGCCGCCTATCGCGGCGCGCGCCAGGTCGGCTTCGCGGTTGTCGCCACGACGCTGGTGCTGATCGCGGTCTTCGTGCCGATCGCGTTTCTCGAGGGCGATATCGGGCGGCTGTTCTCGGAATTCGCGCTGACGATGGCCGCGGCGGTCGCGTTCTCGTCGCTGGTCGCGCTGACGCTGTCGCCGATGCTGGCCTCGAAGCTGTTGAAGCCGCGCACCGAGCGCGGCGTGCTGCTGCGCGCGGTGGACACGGCGTTCGGCGCGCTGCAACGGGGCTATGCTTGGCTGCTCTCCGGCGTGCTGCGGGCCCCGATCCTGGTCGCGCTGTTGTTCCTGGGCGGCCTGTTCGGCGTCTACAAGATCCACGAGCAGCTGCCGACGGCGTTCGCGCCGCGAGAGGATCGGGGCGCTTTCTTCATCCTGGTGAACGGCCCCGAAGGCGCGTCCTACGCCTATATGGAAGAATACATGAACGAAGTGGAGCGCCGCTTGACGCCCTATGTCGACAGCGGCGAGTTCCAGCGGCTGCTCATTCGGACGCCGCGCGCCTTCGGCAATATCGAGAACTTCAACTCGGGCATCGGCATCGTCGTGTTGGCGCCCTGGGACGAGCGTCGACCGGCTTGGCCGATCTTGAACGAGGTGCGCCAGACCCTGTCGGACCTGCCGGGCGTGCGCGCCTTCCCGATCATGCGCCAGGGCTTCGGCGGACGGACCCAAAAGCCGGTGCAATTCGTCATCGGCGGCGGCGATTGGGACCAGCTGGCCGCCTGGCGCGACACGTTGCTCGCGGCGCTCGAGGAAGACAATCCGGGCCTGGTCGGGGTCGATTACGATTATAAGGAGACGCAGCCGCAGCTGCGGGTGCAGATCGACTATGATCGCGCCGCCGATCTGGGCGTGACCGTCACGGAAGTCGGACGCACGCTCGAGACCATGCTGGGCTCGCGCCGGGTGGGCACGTTCATCGAGCGCGGCGAGGAGTACGACCTGATCCTCGAGGGCGAGCGCGACGCGCAAAACTCGCCGACCGACGTCACCAACATTTACGTTCGATCCGAACGGACGGGCGCCCTGGCGCCGCTCGGCGCCGTGATCGAGTTGGTCGAGTCGTCCGGGTCGACCGCGCTCAACCGCTATAACCGGGTGCGGGCCATCACCATCGAAGCCAACCTGGACGACGGGCTGCAATTGGGCGAAGCGCTGGCGCATCTCGAAAAACTGGCGCGCGAGAACCTGCCGCCGAACGTCCAGATCGATTACAAGGGGCAGTCGCTCGATTTGAAAAGCTCGAACGACTCGATCCTGTTCATCATGCTCCTGGGCGTCGCCGTCACCTTCCTGGTGCTCGCGGCGCAGTTCGAAAGCTGGGTCCACCCGTTCGTGATCATGCTGATCGCGCCGCTGGCGGTCGGCGGCGGGCTGCTCGGACTGTGGATCGCCGGCGGCAGTCTCAACATCTACAGCCAGATCGGCTTGATCATGCTGGTCGGCCTCGCGGCGAAGAACGGCATTTTGATCGTCGAGTTCGCCAACCAGCTTCGCGACGAGGGCAAGGCCTTCGCCGAGGCGCTGCGCGAGGCGGCTCTGGTGCGCTTCCGGCCGATCGTGATGACCGGGGTCACCACGGCGGCGGGCGCGGCGCCTCTGGTGCTGACCAGCGGGGCCGGCGCCGAAACCCGTCAGGAGATCGGCGTGGTGGTGCTGTGGGGCGCGGTGGCGGCGAGCCTGTTGGCGCTGTTCGTGATCCCGGCCGCCTATGCGATCCTCGCGCGCCGCACGAGCTCGCCGGGAGAGACGGCGCGGCGGCTCGAAGCCGAGGCGGCGCGCGCGCCCGAAACCGGCCCCGCGCGCGGGACGACGACGGCCACGCCCGCCGAATAGGCGAACAAGGCATAGCGAAAGCGCCGCGGTTAACCCTTCGGCGCGCCGAGCCCTCGGCGAAACGCCTTGGCTTCGCCGCGAGGTCGATGCGATAACCCCGCCGCGTCGGGGCGCGACGGAACGCCGGGCCGCGCGCCCGGCGCCGACACCCTCGCGCGTCGCGCCCCTCGTCCGCAGCCTAGCGCGCCCAACATCGGTCGTCCTCCATGCGTCAAAGCGAAATCATCGCGCTCGCGAGCCTGGCGGTCATCGGCGTCGGCGCGCTCATGTTCGGCAAATACGTCGCCAAAAGCCTCGAGCGCACCGTCACGCGCGAAGCGAAGGACAAGCTCGCCGTGATCGGGTTTTCGGACATCAGCGTCGAGGCCGACGGGCTGGTGCTGGCGTTGTCGGGCCGGGTCCGGTCTGAACGCGACCACGCCGTCCTGAAGCAAACCTTCGGGGCGATGGCGGGGGTTTCGGGCCTTGTCGACAAGATCGCCGTGGTCTCGCCGCCCATCGACCTGCGGCCGACCGTGCTGGTGGTGCAAAAGACCGGCGACGCCTTCACCCTGTCGGGCGAGGCGCCGGACGTCTCGACCCGAGACCTGCTGGTGTCCAAGGCGAAGGTCGCCACCGAAGGCGCCCAGCTGGTCGACCTGCTGAAAGCGCAAGAGCGCGGCGAGCCGCCCGCCCACTGGCTGACGGCGGCCGAAACGGCGATCGAAGCGATGGCGGCTCTGCGCGCCGGCCGCGCCACCGTCGAGCGCGATCGGGTCCGCATCGAAGGCGCCGCGCCGGACGCCGAGGCGAAGGACCGGCTGGTCGCGACCCTCGAAAACCGCCTCGGATCGCGCGTGTCGCTCGAACTCGACATCTCGTCGCCGCCGCCGTTCCTGTCGCCTTACGTGTTCCGCGCCGAGAAGCGCCGCGGCGGGCTGACGATCACCGAATGCGCCGCGCCCGACGCCCAGCGCCGCTCGGTGATCCTGGGCGCGCTCAGCGCCACCGGTCAGGCCGCGCGCCCGGATCCGGCCAAAACGCCGTGCCCGATCGCGACCGGCGCGCCGAACGAGCTGTGGGCCGACGCGGCCGCCCGGGCGCTGTCGGCGCTGGCCGCGCTCGAGGCGGGCGAGGTCGCGATGATCGACGACCAGATCCGGCTTGTCGGCTTCATGACCAAAGGGGCCGACCTCGCCGCCGCCGACGCCCGAGCCCGCGCCGACTGGCCCGAAGGCTTCGGCCTCGACCTGGATCTCAGCGAGGAGTTCCCGATCGTCAGCCCCTTCGCGATGTCCGCGACCAAACGCCCCGGAGAAATCCGCCTGACCGGCTACGCGCCGTCGATCGAGCGCGCCGAAGCCTGGGCCGAACGTCTGGGCGCGGTGAACGAGCTGTCGCTCGCCCGGGGCGCGCCGCCGGAATTCGCCATCGCGGTCGGCGTCGTGATCGACGCCATGCGCGAGATGAAAGTCGGCGAGGCCGAGTTTCGAGACACGCGCTTCACGCTGGCCGCGCCCGGCGAAGCCGCCGAGCGCGCGGCGCTGCGGGACAAGGTCGCGCGCGCCCTGCCCGCCGGCTATACGCTGGTGGTGACCGAGGCGCAGGCCCCGCAAGCGTTGATCGCCGGCGCGGCCTCCGAAGCGCCGCTCGCCGCCGACCGGTTCCTGTTCAAGGCTCGCCGCTACGCCTCGGGATCGACCGAAGTCGCCGGGGTGGTCGGCGACGGCGCCACCCGCGCGGTGGTGCAGGCCTACGCCCGCGCCAAGCTCGGCGGCGATCAAATGAGCATCGACATCGGCCTGCGCGACGCCGCGCAGCCGGTCGGGTGGCAGCGCGCCCTGTTCGCCGGGCTCGAGGCCCTGGCGGCGCTCGACGAAGGCGAGGTCACCGTCGAACGCGACGCGATTTATCTGCGCGGCACGATCGATCAAGCCGCCGAGGCCCGGCTCGCCAGCCAGACGCTCGAAACCAAGACCCCCGCCGCCTACACCCGCTTCAGCCGCTTGACCGTCGCCGAGCCGGACCTGTCGATCGACCAGACCGACGAAACGCCGCTCGGGCCGGCGGCGTGCGTCAAGGCCCTGAACGCCCTGGTCGCCGATACGCCGATCGCCTTCGACAGCGGCAGCGCGGCGATCGACCAGTCGAGCTTCGACCAAGTGGAAGCGCTGTCGGCCACGCTCGAACGCTGCCCAGGGGCGCGGATCGAGATCGGCGGGCACACCGACAGCGAGGGCCCGGCGGACGGCAATCAGGCGCTGAGCGCGCGACGCGCCGAGGCGGTGCTGCGCAATCTGGCGGTGCGCGGCGTCGGCGAAAATCGGCTGACCGCCGTCGGATATGGCGAGGCCGAGCCCGTCGCCGACAACGACACGGAAGAAGGCCGCGCCCGCAACCGGCGCATCGAGTTCAAATTGGTGGAGTGACGCCTTCCGAGCGGCGCGGCGTCGGGTTAAGGCCGGCGGCGCGCGGCGTGCAGGCGACGGCGGCGCGTCTTTGGAACGCGCGCCTGCTCCAGGTCGCGGCGCGGCGAGTCCGGGCCGGCGCAACGGGAGAAAAGCGGTGACCGAAATCCTCGCGACAACCCCGATCTGGGCGTGGATGGCGCTGGCCGGCGCCCTCGGCGCGCTGACGCTGCATCTGTTTCACCGCTGCTTCCTCGCCGACGCCCGGCGTCAGTTCGCCATCTGGGACGAAGAGCGCCGGATCGCGCTCGACGAGCAGGCGGCCCAGGCGCGGGTGATGCGCGCCGCCCAGGCCGAGCGCGACGCCGCGCTGGCCGCGGCCGAGCAAAGCGAGGGCGGCGACGCCGACGCGCTGCGCGCCGCGCAGTATCGCGCCTGGGTGTACGAGACGCGCTTGCGCCGCGCCTTGGCCGCGGCCGAAGCCGGCGAACCGATCGACGTCGCCGCCTTGTCGGCGGATCTCGACGCGTTGCCCGAAGGCGAGATCCCGGACGACGCGACGCCGCCTCCGCCCCGCGCTGAGGCCGTGGCCGACGCGGCGGGGCGCGAGCCGGCGCCCGCTGAACCGGCGGCCGGTGGAGATCCGGCGGCCTTCGCGCCCGAGCGCTCGGCGCTGAAATACGCCAATTGGGCGCTCCGCCAACGCCTCGAACGGCTCGAAGACGCCGCCCGCGCGGCCGCGCGGGAAGCGCGCTCGGCCTTGAGCGCGCCC
>CAZBIG010000118.1:0-8127 GCA_964491865.1 uncultured Neomegalonema sp.
CGCCGGTCTTTGCGCGTTTTGGTGTCAACGTCGAGCGTCGGGCTCGGCGATTGCAACGCCACGGAGCGCGCATCATGGCCGATCTTGATCGAACCAGCAGCCAGCCGACCGAGCAGCTGTGGGAGCAACTCGATGCCGTCAGAGCCGGCATGCTCGGCATTGTCGGCAGCGTCCAACATCCGCAGCCGATGGCCCCCATCGTCGAACGCGATCCGGCGCGGATCTGGTTTTTCGCGAAACGCGACAGCGACTTGGTCGGCGCGGTCGGCGACGGGGCCCGGGCGCATTTCTGCATCGTCGGGAAAGACCACGACTATCACGCCTGCATCGCGGGGCAGATCCGTCAAAGCTCGGATCGAGACGTCATCGACCGGCTGTGGAGCCCGGTTGTCGCCGCGTGGTACGCGCAAGGCAAGGACGACCCCAATCTGTCGCTTCTTGAGCTGATCCCGAGCGACGCTGCGATTTGGGCCTCGGTCGACAGCGCGGCGAAGTTCGGGTGGGAGATCGCGAAGGCCAATCTGGTCGGCGGCGAGCCGAACGTCGGCGCGCGCACGCACGTGACGTTCGGCTGAGCCGCCGAGCGTCGGCGCGGCTTTTTAGTGCGCTTCGGCCCAGCTTGCGCCGGAGCCCGCGTCGACCACCAGGGGCGCGGCGAGGTCGACCGACGGATCCGCGGCCGCCTCCATGATCTCGCGGACCATTTTGATCGTGTCGTCGACCGCCCCTTCCTCGACCTCGAACAGCAGTTCGTCATGGACTTGAAGCAGCATCTTCGCGGGCAGCTTCGACGCCTCGAGCGCCGGCGGGATGCGGATCATGGCGCGGCGAATGATGTCCGCGGCCGAGCCTTGTATCGGCGCGTTAATCGCGGCCCGCCAGGCGAAGCCCGCCCGAGGACCTTTAGCGTTGATTTCGGGCGTATGTATTTTTCGACCAAACAACGTTTGGACGAAGCCGTTTTTTTTCGCAAACGCGACGGTCTCGTCCATATAGTCGCGAATACCCGGAAACTTCTCAAAATACGCGTCGATAAACTTCTTCGCGTCGGACTGTGGGATCCGTAAGTTGTTCGACAGGCCGTAAGCCGAGATGCCGTAGATCACCCCGAAATTGATGGCCTTCGCCTGACGCCGAACCATCGGGTCCATGCCCTCGATCGGCACGCCGAAGACTTCCGAGGCGGTCATGGCGTGGATGTCGAGGCCGTCTCGAAACGCCTCGCGCAGCGCGTCGATGCCGGCCACATGAGCCAGGATCCGCAGCTCGATCTGACTATAGTCGAGCGAGAGGATCCGAGCGCCGTCGGGCGCCACAAAAGCTTGGCGGATCTCGCGCCCGGCGTCGGTGCGGACGGGGATGTTCTGCAAATTCGGGTCGGTCGAGGCGAGTCGGCCGGTGGTGGTCGCCGCAAGCGAGAACGAGGTGTGGACCCGCCCGGTGTCCGGGTTGATGTGGTTTTGCAGCGCGTCGGTGTAGGTGCTTTTCAGCTTGGACATCTGACGCCAGTCGAGCACCCGCGCGGGCAGGTCGTGCCCCTGGGCAGCGAGTTCTTCGAGAATATCGGCGCCGGTCGAATACGCGCCGGTTTTACCCTTCTTGCCGCCGTCCAGGCTCATCTTGTCGAACAGGATTTCGCCCAGCTGTTTTGGCGAGCCCACATTGAATTTCTCGCCGGCCAGTTCGTGGATTTCGTCTTCGAGCTGCGCCATGCGCTGGGCGAAGCGATTGGACAGGCGTCCGAGTTGGTCCCGGTCGACCTGCACCCCGGCGCGCTCCATGGCGGCCAGCACCGGCACAAGCGGTCGCTCGAGCGTTTCGTAAACGGTCTCGACCCGCTCGCGGGGCAACAGCGGCTTCATCGTCTTGTAGAGCCGGAGCGTCACGTCGGCGTCTTCGGCCGCGTATCGCGCCGCTTTCTCGATCTCGACCCGGTCGAAGGTGATCTGGCTCTTGCCCGACCCGATCAGCTCCTTGATCGGGGTCGGTTCGTGATCGAGCAGCTGTTTCGACAACGCGTCCATGCCGTGGCTGCGCAAGCCCGAGGCGAGCGCGTAGGACATCAGCATCGTGTCGTCGATCGGCGCGACCTCGAGGCCGTAGCGCGCGAGAACCTTCAGATCGTATTTGAGGTTTTGACCGATTTTCAGGATCGCCCGATCGGCGAGGATCGGCCGCAGCGCGTCGATCACGGCGTCGCGGTCGAGCTGATCGGGGGCGCGTTTCGCTTCGCCGAGCAGATCGCCTTCGCCGACCGTGTGGCCGACCGGAATATAGCAGGCCGCGCCGGGCTCGACCGACAGGCACACCCCGACCAGCTCGGCGCGCATTTCGTCGAGCGAGGTGGTCTCGGTGTCGATCGCCACCCAGAAGCGCTCCTTGATCCGCGCGATCCAGCGCGCCAGCGCCGCGGCGTCGCGCACGATCTCGTACTGCTCGGGCGCGATGGGAAGGGTCGCGGCGTCATAGCGCGGCGCCGGCGGCGCGTCGTCGGAGGCCGCCTTTTCCGCAACGGCGGGCCCCGCGATGACGGCGCTTTTCTCGACCGCGTCGGCGTCGACGTCGAGCGCCGCCGCGATGCGGTTGGTCAGGGTGCGGAACTCGAGCTCTTTCAAAAAGGCGATCAGCGGCGCGCCCTCGGTCCGGCCGAGCGCGAAGCTTTCGGCGGCCTCCGGCGCCGGCGCGTCGGTTTTCAGCTTGACCAATTCGCGGCTGATCCGGATCTGCTCGGCGTTGTCGAGCAGGGTCTGGCGCCGTTTCGGCTGCTTGATCTCTTCGGCGCGCGCCAACAGCGCGTCGAGATCGCCGAACTGTTCGATAAGCTGCGCCGCCGTCTTTACGCCGATGCCGGGGGCCCCGGGCACGTTGTCGACGCTGTCCCCCGCGAGGGCTTGCACGTCGACCACTCTCTCGGGCCCGACGCCGAACTTCTCGGCCACCTCGGCGCGGCCGATCGGCTTGTTCTTCATCGGATCGAACATGGCGACCCGGCCGCGATCGGGCGCGTCCGACACGAGCTGCATCAGGTCCTTGTCCGACGAGACGATGGTGACCTCCGCGCCCGCCGCCGACGCTTGGGCGGCGTAGGTCGCGATCAGGTCGTCGGCCTCATAGCCCTCGAGCTCGACGCAGGGCAGTCCGAACGCGCGGGTGGCGTCTCGGATCAGGGCGAATTGCGGGACAAGGTCCTCGGGCGGATCCGGCCGCTGCGCTTTATAGTCGGCGTAGATGTCGTTTCGAAAACTCGTCGATCCCTTGTCGAAAATCACCGCCAAATGCGTCGGACGATCCTCGTCGGTCATGCCGTCGAGCATTTTCCAGAGCATGTTGCAAAAGCCGGAGACCGCGCCGATCGGCAGGCCGTCGGACTTGCGCGTCAGGGCGGGCAGGGCGTGGTAGGCGCGAAAAATGAAGCCCGACCCGTCGATCAGGTAAAGATGGCTGTCCGGGCCGAGCGGCGCGCTGGTCTCGGCGTGCCGCTCGGTCGCCGACGTCGGGCGCGCCTCGTCGTCCGGGGCGGGGGCGGCGTCGTCGTTGGAGGCGTCGATCATGGCGCGAAGCTTTCGGATGCAGGCGACGGAGGCGGGTCGGCCAGAGGGCGCTAAGCTAACCCGGCGACGCCGCGACGCAACGGCGCTCTGCCGATGGGCGCGGCGGATCGCGGCGTCGCCGAAGTTTCAAAAGGAATTTGCGGCGCGGGCGGCTATATTCGCGCCTGCGCGCCGATTAGGGCGGACAGCGCGGGAGAGACGCATGCGCGGTTTCGCGATCCTCATGATCGCAGCGGGCCTCGGCGCCGCTGCCGGCCAGGCCGCCGCGCAGAGCGCCAACGCCGATCGGACCGGCGCGCCGGCGCCCCGGGCGAGCCCATGTCTGGGCGTGCCGGGCGGCGAAAGCTGCATGCCGATTTACGCCTGCGTCGAGCCGTTGGCGCGCGAGGCGGCGGACCCGGCCGTCGTCGTGGTCGGCCGCGCGGTGGGCAAGCGTCGCGGCGAAATCGCGCTCGAGCTGTCGTCGGGGTCGCGCTGCAGCGGACGGTGGAGCAACCCGGCCATCGACGGCGCTTTGCACGCCAGGTGCGACGACGGCCGCCGTTTCTCGCTGGTGTTTCAGCACCGCGATCCGGTGACCGGCACCTTGTTCGGCAACGGCAACACCAATCGCGGCGAGCACGTCTTCGGGTGGATGGGCGAGAAGGTGGATCTTTATTTGGCCGCGCAGGCGGGCGTCGAGGTGGGCGAGGTGCCCTGCGGTTTCGACGCCGTCCGCCCGACGAGCTGATCCAGCGGTCGCCCGCGCGGCGTCAGCCGCGCGCGGTCGCGTCTTCGCGCACGGCCGCGGCCGCTTTCGACCCGGCCAGAACGAACCGCCGGTCGCAGTAGCCGCACTCGACGAACCCTTCCGCGCCGATGGTGTAATAGACCCGCGGATGGCCGAGAGCGCCGCCCCCGCCGTCGCACGACACCTGGTTCGTCTCGACCACGATCACTTCGGGGGCCTCGGTCATGACGCTGCTGTCCTCTGTCGTTCGCCGACGCCGCATGATAGCGACCCGCCCGAACAGAACAAGCGGCGCGCCGCCCGCCGGGGCCGGCGGGCCCTCGGATCCGACAGCGGAGCATCAGCGAATGACCGAGACGGCGATGGCGGAGACGCTCGGCAGCGACGCGGCCGGGGCGGCGATCGAGGCGGCGGCGCTTCGAAAAACCTATCGCGGGTCGGGAGATCAGGCCGACAAGGTGGCGCTCGACAGCCTTGATCTGACGGTGCCGACGGGCGCGATTTTCGGACTTCTGGGACCGAACGGGGCGGGCAAGTCGACCTTCATCAACATTCTCGCCGGTTTGGTGGTCAAAACCGGCGGCTCGGTGCGGATCTGGGGGTTCGACCAGGATCAGAACCCCAGAATGTCGCGCGCCTCGATCGGCGTCGTGCCGCAGGAGTTGAACATCGATCCGTTCCTGACGCCGGCCGAGGCGCTCGACATTCAGGCGGGGCTGTACGGCGTGCCCCGATCCGAGCGCCGCACGCGCCCCTTGCTGAAGGCGCTCGGGCTCGGGGACAAGGCCGACGCCTACGCGCGGTCGCTGTCGGGGGGCATGAAGCGGCGCCTCCTGGTCGCCAAAGCGATGGTGCACAGCCCGCCGGTCCTGGTGCTCGACGAGCCGACCGCCGGGGTCGACATCGAGCTGCGGCAACAGCTGTGGGCGTTTGTCCGGGCGCTAAACGCCGACGGCGTCACCATCATCCTGACGACGCATTATCTCGAAGAAGCCCAGGAGATGTGCGACCGCATCGCCATCCTCCACCAGGGCCGGGTGCGCGCCGAGGCGCCGACGCGCGATCTGCTGGCCCAAATCGATCGAAAGACCGCGGTGATCGAGCTCGACCGGCCGCTGGCCTCCTTCGACGCCGCGCGCCGGGCGATCCCTGCGGAAGTCGCGCTCGAGCTGCGGCGCGACGCGGTCCTGGCCGCCACCTATCCGCGACGACGCGGCGCGCTCGGCGCGGTGTTCGCGGTGCTGTCCGAGATGGGGATCGGCGTGCGCGACGTCACCACCGAAGAGCCGGACTTGGAAGACGTCTACCGGGAGCTGACCGATGGGTGAGGGCCGCCGCGCCGCCGAAGAGGGCTCGGGGCCCGTGGACGCGCGCCCGGACGGCGCGCCGACGTCGCGCGCCGCCGGCTCGGGGGGCGGCCGAGGCGGTCTTGAGACGGCGGTCGACCGGGCCGCCGCGCTCGCGCCGTGGCTCGTCTTGATCTATGTCGCAGGCTTCTTTTTCTTCCGCGTCTCGCTGTCGCCCTTTCTCGAGATCGACGAAGCGCAGTTCGTCGGCCAAGTCGATTTCCGACTGGTCTACGAAAATTCGCATCCCCCGCTCTACAACTGGCTGCTGCGCATCGTGCTCGAGCTGACGCGCTGGAACTGGCCGGTCTCGACCGCGCTCGTGAAGTACGGCTTGCTGCTCGGCTTTTATCTCCTCGCCTGGGACGCGGCGCGGCGCCTCGCGGGACCGCGCGCGGCCCTGCTGGCCGTCGCGGCCGTGGCGTTCCTGCCGCAGATCGTCTGGCAGTCGACGCATACGCTCGCGCATTCGGTGATGGTGATGACCGGCAGCGTCGCGCTCGTCCACGCGGCGGCGCTGCTCTACAAGCGCCAGACGCTCTGGAGAGCCGTCTGGTTCGGCGGGGCTTTGGCGCTCGGGACGCTCGCGAAATACAATTTCGCGCTGTTCGCGCTTCCCTTTCTGATCGCCATGGCCGCGTCGCGACCGGTGGCGCAGCGCGTGTACAGCCGCCTGTCGCTGATCTCGCTCGGGGTGTTTCTCGCGGCGGCCACGCCGACCTTGGTCGCGGCCGCGCTCGACCTCGACGCCTCGACCGAGCGGCTCGAGAAGCTTTACGACCCGAACAGCCCGCTGGCTTGGCTCGATCTGCCCGGCGTCGGGGTCGACGGGTTCGTGTCGCTGTTGATCGCGGCGCTCGCCTGGGCGGGGCCTTTGGCGGCGGTCTGGGCGTCGGCCCGGTTCTACGACCGCAAAACCGCTGAGCCGGCGGCCGGGGCCGAGCACCCGCTGATCGCGCCGATCGGCTGGGCGACGCTCGGCGCCGTCGGGGCGTTTGCGACGGTGGTGCTGGCCGCCGACATGCAGCAGGTCCACGAGCGCTATCTGACGCCGCTGCTGGCGGCGGGGCCGATCTGGCTCGCGTGTCGACTGCCCCTGGCCGCCTCCGCGCGCGCGGTGCTGCCGCTCGCCGCCGTCGCCTTTTTGGCGGCGCCGGTCGGGGTCTACGCCATGGTTCAGACGCAAAAGCACCGCTACGCCCTGCCGTACCCGACGGTCGCAGCGCAGATCCGTTTGGCCGAGGCGACGCCCGTTCCGATCCTGGCGCGGCGCCACTCCGACGTCGCCAACCTGACGCTCGCCCTCAGCTGGCCGGGCGCCGCCTCGCCTCGCTACGCGACGGCGGGGGATCGGATCCTGCTGGTGTGGCGCGGGCGGCGAGACGTCCCCGAAGGCCTGGCCCCGCCCGATTTCGGCCCGGCCGGTCCCATCGCCGCGGTTCGCGCGGCCTACCTCAACGCGCGGACCGACGATGTCGTGTTCAGCTTCCAGGCGTTCGAGAGGCTGACGCCGCCGTCTCCGTAGGCTCGGCCGGGCCGTCCGAAGCGTCGGCGCCGCTCTCGCGCTCGCGGATGGCGCCGGGATCGGCGTAGCGGCGGATCAGCCAATACACCCCGATCAAATCGAGCAACGCCACCGCCGCCCGGTCGAAGAACCCGAATTTCGACACGCCGTGCTGGCGCGGCCGGTCGTCGATTTCATGTTCGATCACGTCGAAGCCGGCGCGCCGCGCCAGGGCCGGCAGGAACCGGTGCATATTGTCGAAGTAGGGCAGGCGCTCGGTCAACGCGCGCGGCATCATTTTGACGCCGCAGCCGGTGTCGCGCGACATGTCGCGCAGGAACCAGCCGCGGATCCGGTTGGCGGCCTTCGAGGTCAGCCATTTGACCGCCCCGTCATTGCGCCGACGCCGGACGCCCGCCACGATGAAGGCCGGGGTCCGAGCGCCGTAGGCGCGCGCGATGGCCGCCAAATCCTTGGGATCGTTTTGACCGTCGCCGTCGAGCGTGATCACCCAGCGGCCGCGCGCCGCGCCGAAACCCGTGACGAGCGCCCGCGATTTGCCCGTGCGCCGGGCGTGCGACAGCAGCCGCACGCCGGGGCGGCGCTCGATGCCGACCGCGCCGCCGTCGTCGCTCGCATCGTCGATCACGATAATCTCGCAAGACAAATCCGAGAAGGCTTCGGTAATTTCTTCTAAAAGGGGCTCGATATTTCCGGCTTCATTGAAGACGGGTATGACCAGAGAGAAGTCGACTGGCGCCGATCGCCGATCTTGAACGTGAGACACGGCTTCTGGTCCTGTCCTAACCCGGTGGCGCATGCCTAGCGGAGGCGTCCGGTCAGAGCAATCTCCAGTCCAGAGGGCGCGATCCCGCCTGTTGCCCAACCGCGCGCCGACGGCTACAGAGTGCCCCGCGGGACCCGTAGCTCAGCTGGATAGAGCGCTGCCCTCCGAAGGCAGAGGCCAGAGGTTCGAATCCTCTCGGGTCCGCCAAT
>CAZBIG010000119.1:0-8121 GCA_964491865.1 uncultured Neomegalonema sp.
CCATAATTTCCGGAATCAACTCTTCATTTAGCGGCCATAATTTCCGGAAGTCACACCTTCGGGACTTGCACCTCGACTTCCCCGACTCCGGTCGTGATGCTGCGCTTAGGGAGATAGCCGTTGCGCACCACACCTTGGCGACCGCGCTCATCGCTCAACTGCTGATAGTGCGACAGAAAGTCGGCCAATTCTGCCTCGACCGCCTCGGCAATGATGCGGCGGGCTCCTTGACGAACCAGCTCGCTCAACGCATCCGCAAACGTTTCATCGGACCCTGGTGCTTTGAACTCAATCAGATTATTGTGACTCATGGTGTATTGCTGCTCTGGTGGTTTTGCTTTGCCAGAAGAATACGCCTTTTTTTAGATTCCTCTCATACACCACATTTGGTTATAACTCTAGTGGGGATTCATGTAAGGACTCCCGTTTCCCGTGTCACCGCCCCCATCCCCCGCCGCTAAAATAGCTGTGATTGCTTCCTATGCACGGAGAGAATCCACGCAGCATAATCGCTATGCGCACAAATTATTATGCTCGTCAATTCGACCTTCAAACCTGTAGGGTCAAAGAATTGCATATCGGCAAGTCATCTAACCATCGGGACTTTTATCTATGTGAAGTCCCAGGCGAAAACCTTCACACGCTAGACGCTTGGCAACGGTTGCTGGCTGATTCTGGATGGCGCATCTTTGATGAGTACGATACCGAAATCACACGCCATGAATTCATAGCGATACTCACTCGGCAAGCACTTCACCCTGAGACTGTATTGGATTTTATGTAAGCGATCGCGATCGTGGTTGTTTGCTTGCTGGACGTTGGGCAGCGCTGGGGCGGTCTCCCGTTTCCCGTATCGACAGCTCGCCAGAGGTAGTACTGCTGACCCTTAATAGTGATCACAACCTCATCAAGATGCCACTTGTCAGCGGGTTGGGAGCGACGGCGACGAATCTGATTCGCGTAGGCTTGAGCAAACTTTTTACACCATTTGCGAATGGCCTCGTAGGTGACCTCAATGCCCCGATAGGGCATCATTTTCTCAATATCGCGAAAACTGAGTGGGAAGGTGTAGTAGAGCCAGACACAGTGGCGAATGACTTCGATAGGAAATCGGTGGTACTTGTAGCTGACGCTCATGGACTCGCCCTGACGGATGCTGACAAAGGCTACCACAAAAGTTAAGTTGACAATGCCCGCATCACGCTAACTTTTTCTGAATATCTAGCTTAATTCTACGATGGCGACTGGCGAGTGACCTTTAAGCGGCTGTATCTAGAACTGGACGTGAAGGCGGTTTGATCTGGAAGCGAGGCTCAGCGAAGGAGCTTGTGAAGTTTCTTCACTTTTCTCACTCACCTCCTTTATCTAATATACGTTTGAGTCCACTTCTTGTGATACTTGACACTCTAAACAGCATATTCTCGACATCCTTAACGATAAATAATGAGAGAAAAGTGCTCCAAGTAAATATTACAAAATTTAATTATGCATTTCATTAAAAAAAGAGCTGAGACGAGTATCTCAGCTCTGTTGTCTTGAGGGGTAAATCAGTTACCTCTACTGCCAAATAAAATAACAAAAAGCTTATAGATTTGGCATTTTTATTTCATGCTACTTGATAATAATCAATAAAATATCCTCATGTCAATGTTTCACTCTCAGACAAGCTCGAAGAATTAAATGGTATCTTTGAGATGAGAGTTTTGCAAAGTTGCCACTACTAAGTATATCTCTAAATAAAGGCTCCGTTGGAGTCTTATTCATCTATACAGTTAGTTCATACACTTCCCTGTAAAATATATTTCCTCTGTAGAAGTAGAAATCGCTCACTATTATCTACAGTTGGCCACCAATAACTGCTGATAGGTACGACCATAGGGCAGGCTGATTGATAAATTCTAAAACTAAACTATGACATCGATATCACCGCAATATCTTCTTTAATGGCTTCTTAGCTTCTTAGCTTCTTAGCTTCTTAGCTTCTTAGCTTCTGTTTCCTTTACTTCTTCTGTCGCGTTTAGCTGAGGGTTTGAGCTATATTCAATCTATCTTGTAGACTCACGTATATTCTCTGAGAGCAAATCAGTTCAGAGTCTTTGCAAAGCATTCAGACTCTGATACTTTCTTGATAGCGAGAGAAAAAGTAGCATGACCCCGCTCGTTGGTCACGCTACAGAACTTATATGAAAGCGACTCTCTTGTAACTGTTGTAAGCAATGTATCAATGCTTCAAGAAGTCCCACCTATTTGGTTGTGGAGTTATTCGTAAGTAAGGTTTAACCTCAGTTATCCCTTCCGGGAATTTCTCCTTTGCCTCTTCAGTAGAAATAGAGGGTAGAACAACGCAGTCATCACCACTTTGCCAATCAGCAGGAGTTGCTACCTGATAGTTATCGGTGAGCTGTAGTGAATCGATGGCCCTTAATAATTCACTAAAATTACGACCTGTACTTGCTGGATAAGTAAGAATCAGCCTCAATTTTCTGTTGGGGTCAATGACAAAGACAGAACGTACTGTTAAATTATTACCTGTGCTAGAGTTACTGTGAATCATGCCGTAAAGCTTGGAAACTCTCTTGTCCACATCTGCCAAGATTGGATAGTCAACAACTACATCTTGCGTGATATTGATGTCGTCAATCCATTTCTTGTGAGAGTCAACACTGTCTACGCTAAGAGCGATGACTTTGACCTTACGCAAGATAAATTTCTTTTGGATTCTCGCTACTGCTCCCAATTCTGTAGTGCAGACTGGCGTGTAGTCGGCTGGATGAGAGAACAAAACTACCCAGCTATCACCAGCCCACTCATAAAAATCGATTTCGCCTTTGGAAGATTGTTGGGTGAAATTTGGAGCTTGATCCCCCAGTTGAAGTGGCATTGTATACCTCCATAACTTAATGATACTTGCATTCTTGCAGTGGCTAGGCACTTGTAGTAAATTTGCTTCTTCTTTTAGTATCCTAATACTTCACAAATCAAATACTAAAAAGTGCTCAAGAAAGGTAAAAAAGTGCTCAGGAAAGATTGAATTTAGAAAGAAATTTATTCCTTCCTGAGCTGTTCAGAATAATTAAGTAAGAGCCCAGATTCATAGTGTCTCTAAGCTCATCTGACTACGCCACCTTTTCCGGTTGAAACTCCTTGACAGCAGGAAAATCCAAAGCTGGTTCTGTTAAGTGCTTAAGGTAATTAAGCATAGTATATAAACCAACTACACCAACTATTTCAATGATTGCTTGGTCAGTCAGACCTAGATCTCGAAGTTTTCTCACGCTTGCTTGAGAAGCTTGCCCACGCTTATTCACAAGTTCGTTAGTGAAATTCAAAACAGCCTGAGACGTTTCATCACTAGCAACTCCCTGTAAATTACCAATTAGCTCATCTCTACTTAATCCAAGCTGCTGACCTACTTGAACATGCACAGCTACACAATACTCACACTGATTTAACCGAGAAGTTAGAAGTGCAATCTGCTCCACCAAGGTGAGGCTCAATGCACCATGATTTACAGCTTGATTTAAAGTCATGACCCCCTTCAGTGTTCCAGGAGAAGCCGCTATTTTTCTCATCAGATTTGGAACACTATTAAATGCAGCCTCTACTAAATTGAGGGCATCTTTTGTGTCACCGGTAGCAGTTGAAGGATCAATGGAAATGAAATCAGACATTGGAAGGCTCCTAATTTTGAAGAGAACTAGTTGATTCAAGTCATGAGAAGTCGCTATTGCTAATGGTCTGTCAAGCATCAAATGATAGATGGATTAATCTCGTAAAGCCTACAGATAGAGGTTTAGGAAAAACAGCACCCAATCAATTAACAGTTGACACACCACTAGAGAATCATCAAACTTTCCCCTGGGGAATCAATGAAAAAGCTAAACTAGCTAGGGATTTAATTTGATGTGGATCGTTGTCAACCTTCGCAAGCAGAATGATACCCTGCAGGTAAGCAATGATGGAACGAGCCGTCGTGAGAGGGTCAGTATCATCGGGTATCCCAAGATCAATGACGACGGGCAAAATTTCCTCAGCCCACTCCCGAAAAACGGAAGTCAAACGGTCACGGACTTGAGGGTTTTGTCCCGCAATCTCGAGAGCAAGGTTGCCGACAAAACAGCCCTTCACAAAACCTAGCTTCTCCTTGAAGTCTTTGTTTTCCTCAAAGGGTGTTGTAAGCACCTCTTCAAGTTTTTGCTTAGCGGGAATATCAGACATAACAATGCGTTTGAAAGTCTTAGTCACACTATCAGCATAAACATCAAGAGCAGCTAAAACCAAATCAACCTTTGATGGAAAAAAATGGTACAGCGTTCCTTTATTGACTTTTGCCTCAGTACAGATCCTATTCATTCCAACGGCTCTGAATCCCTCTGCATGAAAGAGATTCAGAGCTGTGGACACCAAACGCTCTTGGGACAGCAGCATGACTATTGACTGTGGACCAACCAGTTTGTTTATATAATGATATGACTGCCTTGTCAACTCTGTGCAGCACATCTGGGTATTGCTCGTAAGAACAATCTAAGCGACTGCTAACAGACTCAGCAGTACTTCTGGTGGAACTTTTACTTCTGCAAATTTTAGTTTTTCTTTTGGCTGAAATCTGTACTCACGGAGGGATGTATTTGTGACTGATCTCTCAGTTGTAATCTGTACATATAATGGGGCTAACAGAATATCGCCTGTGCTGGAAAATTTAAGGCATCAGAAGATTATCAGTAACTTCTCTTGGGAGGTCTTAGTTGTTGATAATAATAGCGAGGATGATATCTTTTCTGTGATTAACTCATATCAGAAAAACTGGATGTCTGACGTGCCGTTGCGGTACTGCCGTGAGGAAAAACAAGGTCTTGCGTTTGCACGTAGATGTGCTTTTTACCACACGTCATCTCCTTTGATTGGCTTTCTGGACGATGATAACCTTCCTTCAGTAACGTGGGTAAACAATGTATGGTATTTTGGGCATCAGCATCCACAAGCAGGAGCTTACGGGAGTGAAATAAGACCTATTTACGATATTCCTCCTCCTCAAAATTTTCATCGAATCGCATCACTATTAGCGATCGTAAATCGTGGAGATCGACCCTTCATATATAGACCTTATCCAGGAGTCTTACCTGCTGGAGCAGGAATGGTCATTCGACGAGATGCCTGGGTAGCTCACGTCCCCAATCATCCAAAACTAATTGGAGTGGATGGTCGATCCTTACAAGCCAAAGGGGAGGATGTCGAAACTCTCTCGTATATTCGAGATGCTGGGTGGGACGTATGGCATAACCCAGCCATGAAAATAGCGCATCATATTCCTGCGGAGCGTCTCCAAAGAGCATATTTGCTCAAGGTATGTCGTTCCGTTGGTCTCAATCGCTTTCCGCTGAGAATGATACGCTATCGTCTGTGGCAACGTCCATTCGTCTTACCTCTATATCTATTAAACGATCTGAAACGATTAGTACTGTACCTCGTCCGCCACTGTAAATATTTGCCTGAAGATATTGTTTGCGCCTGCGAATTTACACTACTAAAAAACAGTTTAATTAGTCCAATTTACCATTGCTTTATCTATCTGGAAAATGTTACGAGATGCGATAAACATCCCAAGCACGTAGATGGCCATAAGAGCATCTTAACTAATCGAGACGCCCAGAGGTAGGTAGTCCTTGTCGGCGATCGCTCTCGGGTCGGAGCGCAAGCCTTGTGGGATTCCCTGCCGCCCGTCTATCGGCAGTGCGCCGTTTGCTACAGCGATTTCTGGGAAGCCTATGAAACCGTTTTACCCACAAAACGTCACCGAGCCGTCGGCAAAGAGAGCGGTCAGACCAATCGCATCGAGCGCTTCAACTGCACCTTACGGCAGCGCGTATCAAGGCTGGTGCGCAAGACGCTATCGTTCTTCAATAAACTGAAAACCATATCGGTGCTATCTGGCATTTCATCCACCGTTACAACACGCTCCTAACAGGTTTAGGACTATATACAACTCTTCCTTTCTGGGTGAGGTACAGCTTATATCGTGATACCAAGGATCCTAGACCGATCTTTGTACTTCACTAGACTTAGAAATGCTGTAGAAGTAAATCTCTTTACTCTAGTAGATCTCCTTATTTTTACTTCAATTTCCGATCTCTTTTGCAAGTAAGTTAACTCATCCGGATAGCTGCCGTTTTATGATTAGAGCTTGACATTTGATGTGCGGTTTCACCTTTGTCGCTAATGATCAATGAAGTAGCCCTTTGTGACAAGTCAAGAATCTCTTGAGGATTGTTGGCTACTTTTGCCATAATGACAGCTCCTTGCCAGTATGCAATGATCGAGCGTGATATGAATGATGTATCAAGATCATGAGCTATTGAAAACTCATTGATGATGGGCCTTATCGCTTCAGTCCAACATTCAAAAATGTATGCCACATAAGCCCGAACTCGTTCTTCTTGACTGGCAAGTTCAAGCGCAATATTACCGACCAAGCATCCTCCTACGCTCCCGGTTTGTTCCTTGATATCCTCATTGTTGCTGAATGGGATTTCAAATAACCGCTGCAGTTTTCGTTCAGGGCTATCTTTTGATTTTTCAATCTGTTTGAATTTCTGAGTGGTACAGTCTGCATAAATCCTTAACACTTCCAGAACTAAATCTATCTTGGATGGAAAAATGTTGTACAGAGTGCTCTTGTTCACTTTTGCGTCTTCGCAAATTTGATTCACTCCTACGGCGTTGAATCCTTCTACATAGAACATCCTTGAGGCTGTTCGAAGAATTCTGTCTCTAGGAGAAATTACACTGACGGACATGCTAACTAACCAGTTGTTTTATGTGTTATTGAGATTACATCATACACTGCTAGCCTGAGAATAGACTGTGCTGTGTCTAAGGCTGTAACTAAGAGTTATCAACTTAAGTTGCAATAGCCTTACCTTACTAAGTAGGTAGCCATAAATAAACGATGCTGTGAGAGACTGTGGGAGGTCTGTTAGCCAAGAGCCGCTTTACCGATGTCAACACCTTGGTTGCGAGTCAACCTCACCCCAGAAGAAGACCAGACCCTGTTGGAACTGAGGGCAGCCTCCACGATTCCGCAACGGACGAAAGACCGAGCCGAAGCGCTGCGATTGAATCATCGGGGGTGGACAACCCATCAGATTGCTGAATACTTCAACTGGCAAGTGGCGACGGTGCGCCAGGCGATTCACCGCTGGCAAGACCAAGGTCTGTATGGCCTCTGGGATGCGCCTCGTCCAGGCCGCCCGCGCCGCTGGCAAGCAGCGGATATGGCTGCTCTGGAAGCCACCATTCAACAAGAAGAGCGCACCGTCAATAGTGCTCAACTCGTCGGGCAATTGCACCAAGAGCGTCAAATCGACTTGAGCCGACGCCACCTGCGACGGGTGTTGAAAAAAAGGGCTATCGCTGGAAACGCACGCGGCACAGTCACAAGCAGCGACAGGACCCATTAGAGCGAGCGCGCAAGCAGGCCGACTTGGCTTTGCTGCAAGCAGCAGCGCAGGCCGGTCATGTGCGCTTGAAGTATCTTGATGAAGTGGGCTTTGCCGGTTGGAGCCCTCCCAGCTACAGTTGGTCGCTCCTCGGGGTCCAGAAGCGTCAAGAGCAGACCGCACGGCGCTGTCGACGGCTGAACCTGTTAGGCATCTGGGAACCGGGAGGCACAATGACGTATGGTCTCAGCATCGGTAGCATCACCTCCAAGACCTACATTGACTTGATGGATTGGCAGGCCCGCCAAGCTCAGCGGTGGCTGCAACGCTCTGGCAACATCACCGTCATTGTGCAAGACAACGCCCCCATTCATACCAGTCGGGCGGTCCGACAGCGGCTGGCTGACTGGCAAAAGCAAGGCTTGTATTGCTTCCAATTACCCAAGTACTGTTCTGAGCTGAATCCAATTGAAGGGGAGTGGCGTCAGCTTAAAGCCCATGCCATCCGGGGACAGATGTTTGCCGATGAATACGATTTAGCTGTAGGCGTCATCGCTGGCCTCAAGCAGCGCGGCCAAACGGCTCACTATTGTGTCAAGCGCTTTCACTTTGGCACTAAACGGCTGATCCGATCGCCTCTCTATGCCACCTAACAGAGCGATGTTTAATTATGGCCATCCACTTA
>CAZBIG010000120.1:0-7032 GCA_964491865.1 uncultured Neomegalonema sp.
AGTGCGGCATCGGCGCGGCGGCGCGCACGGCGGCCACGGCCTCCTCGTATTGCTGCGGGCCGGTCACCGCGAGCACGCCCGGATGCGCCGCCCGGATCAGCTCGGCGTCCTTGCCGAGGCAGCCCGTCACGATGACCCGTCCGTTCTCGCCCAACGCTTCGCCGATCGCCTCCAGGCTCTCGGCCTTGGCGCTGTCGAGGAAGCCGCAAGTGTTCACGATCACCGCGTCCGCGCCCTGATAGTCCGGCGAGATCCAATACCCGTCGGCGCGCAGGCGCGAGAGAATGCGTTCGCTGTCGACGAGCGCTTTGGGACAGCCGAGAGAGACCATTCCCACGGTGGCGGGTTTCGGGGGCGCGGGGCGGCGCGCGTCGGCGGGGCGCAGATCGTCGGTCATGCGCCGCTCTTAGCGCGCTCTGGGCGGAGGGCCAATGCGGCGCGCGGGGCTGTCTCAGGCGCCACAGGCGTCGCAATTCAGAGACACCGTGGACGCCTCCGCCGGCGCGTCGCGTCGCGTCGCTTGTCCAAACAACTGAGCTTGTCTCAAAGTGATGCGACGGAGACCGGCGCGCGAGAGGGGCGAGAGCGGCGTCACGCAGCGGCTGTTTCGGCGGCTCGGGCGGGCTGTCTGGTCGCGGGCGCGATTATCTCGCTCGCGACCGGGCTGATCCTGACGGCGGCGCGCCCTTTCAGACGGACGTCGCGGTCGCGCCGCGGTCCGGCGCGCGCCGCCTGGTTCCGGGCCCGACCGGGTCGGATTTCCTCAGCATTCTCGATTTGACGTTCAGCGCGGGCGATTAAAGCGCTTCGCGCCGGCTCGGAGGGGATCGCGCCCGAGCCCCGGCGACCGCTCCGACGCCCCCGTCCGGACATTCGACGAACCGCTGGATCTCGCGCAGGCTGACAGAATGTTGTGGCGCGCGGGCGCGCTAACCACTACACTCAGCGCAGATACGCAACCCGTGAGGTTCTCATGAGCACCCCTGGCGATCGCTTGGAGTTGCTGGAGACGTTCATTCGGATCGCGGAGACGGGGGGCATCGGCGCGGCCGCTCGGTCGCTCGAGACGACGCAGCCCACCGTCAGCCGGCGCTTGCAGCAGCTCGAAGCGCTGATGAACGCGAAACTTGTCGAGCGCAACACCCAGGGCCTCAGCCTGACGGCGGTCGGGGCCACGCTGCTGCCCGAGGCTCGCGAAGTGGTGCAGCGCTGGCGCGGTCTCGAGGAAGCCGCGGCCGCCCAAGGCGGCGAGGTCGCGGGGCTGGTGCGGGTCTCCTGCGACACCGGGCTCGGTCATGAGCTGTTCCCCGATCTGTTGGTCGCCTTCATGGCCGAGCGGCCCGCGGTGCGGGTGGATCTGCGGCTCAGCGACGGGCCGGTCGACATCGTCGCCGAAGGCCTCGATTTCGCGCTGCGGGTGGGCCGGGTGCAGGCCGACGGCGCGGTCACGCGCGAGATCGCGCGCGTCGCGCGGGGGCTGTTCGCCGCGCCCGAGCTCGCGCAGCAGCTGGCCGAGGCCGAGGGCGTCGCCATCGGGCGTTGCGAGCCGCTGGCGCTCGAAGGCGCGCCGTTCATTTCCTCGGCGCCCTTCTACGGGGCCTCGGTGCGCTTCTCGGGCCGCGGCGGCGAGACGTTGGACGTGCGCTTTGAACGGGTGGCCGCGCTCGAGACCGATGGCGCGGTGCGTCGGCTGTGCCTGGCCGGGGTCGGCATCGCGGCCCTTCCGGCCTGGATGGCGGCGGACGACGTCGAGGCGGGCCGCCTGGTGCGGATCGCCGGCGACTGGACCGCCGACGAGCAGCCGGTGACGCTCGCCTGGTCGCCGAGCCGCTTCCGCTCGGCCGCCGCGTCCGAGCTGATGGCCCTGGCCCAGGAGGCGCTGCCGGAGATCCTCGGCCCGTAACGCGCCGCCCTCCCTGTCGCCGCCCTCCCTGTCTCCGCCCTCCCTGGCGCCGCCCGCCTCGTCCCGCCGCTGGGGCCGCGGCCGCCCGCGTGGACACGGTCGGGCGAGACTGCTATCCGACCCGGCGATCTTGACCGCAGTCTCCAGCGCGCGAGCGGCCCCATGAAAATCAACGGCAACGAAATCCGTCCCGGCAACGTGATCGAGCATAACGGCGGTCTGTGGGTCGCTGTGAAGATCCAGCACGTCAAACCGGGCAAGGGCGGCGCCTTCGCTCAGGTCGAGTTGAAGAACCTGCGCAACAACTCGAAGTTGAACGAGCGCTTCCGGTCGGCGGATAAAGTCGAGCGCGTGCGTCTGGAGCAGAAAGACCAGCAGTTTCTCTACGAGACCGATGGGATGCTGGTGTTCATGGACGCCGAGACCTTCGAACAGATCGAGCTGCCGGCGGACCTGCTGGGCGAGCGCCGGCCTTTTTTGCAGGACGGCATGACTGTCGTCGTCGAGTATTATGAGGCTGAAGCGCTCAACGTGTCGCTGCCGGAAAAGGTCGTGTGCACCATCGCCGAAACCGAGCCGGTGGTGAAAGGGCAGACCGCCGCGAACTCGTTCAAGCCGGCGCTGCTCGACAACGGCATCCGGATCAGCGTGCCGCCCTTCATCGCCCAAGACGAGAAGGTCGAGGTGATGACCGAGACCTTCGAATATGTCGGCCGGGCGTGACCAGGCCGGCTCGGCCCTTTCCGCTGACGCCCCAAGGACATTTCTAAAATGGTCGCCCAGTCCGCGCTGATGAACGTCATGGTCGAGGCCGCGCGGAAGGCGGGCCGCGTCCTCGCGCGCGACTTCGGCGAGGTCGAAAACCTCCAGGTCTCGGTCAAAGGCGCGGGCGATTTCGTCAGCGCCGCCGATATCCGGGTCGAGGAGATCCTGCGCGAAGCCTTGCTGAAGGCGCGCCCGGCCTATGGCTGGCTGGGCGAAGAGACCGGCGAGATGGTCGGCAAGGACCCGACCCGACGCTGGATCGTCGATCCGATCGACGGCACCACGAACTTCCTGCACGGCCTGCCGCACTTCGCGATCTCGATCGCGCTCGAGCACAAGGGCGAATTGACGGCGGGGGTGATCCTCGATCCGGTGAAGGACGAGATCTTCACCGCCGAGCGCGGCGGCGGCGCCTGGTTGAACGATCGCCGGCGGCTGCGGGTGTCGGCGCGGCGCGAACTGGGCGACGCGGTGTTCGCCACTGGCGTGCCGTTCGGCGACAAGACGACCCTGCCGCAGACCCTCCAGGAACTGGCGCGTCTGATGCCGATGACCGCGGGCGTGCGCCGCTGGGGCTCGGCCGCGCTCGATCTGGCCTATGTGGCGGCCGGCCGCTTCGACGGCTTCTGGGAGCGCGAGATCCAGCCTTGGGACATGGCGGCCGGCGTCGTGATCGCCCGCGAGGCCGGGGCGCTCGTCTCGGATCTGGAGGGCGGTCAGCGCATGCTGAGCCGCGGCGACGTGATCGCCGCCCCGAACGAGTTGTTCGACAAGTTCCGCGCCGCGCTGCGGCTCGGCTGAAGCGCGCGCCGCGGACCCCGCCCGGCCCCTTGGATATCGCTTTGAGGGCGAGCGCGCTGCCGCTAGGGTCGCGGCCCGAGAGAAGGGCCGGCGCGGAAACTGCATTCCCCGGTTCGACCAGCCGCCGCTCCGGCGGTCGCCCAGCCGACGAGGTCGCTGAATGATCGGCAGAACCGATGTGAAGTTCACCCGGCCCGTGTCGCGGATCCTGGCGATGCTGCTGTTCCTGGGGGCGGTCGGCGGCGTCACCGGCTTTTTGTTCGCGCAGATCCGCACGGTGTTTCTGGCGAACCCGCTTTTGAACGGTCTGATCGTCTTCGTCTTCGCGGTGGGCGTTCTGATCGCCTTTTATCAAGTCTTTCGCCTGTTCAGCGCCGTGAACTGGATCGAGCAGCTGGCGATGCGCGCGCGCGGGATCGAAGCGATCACGCCGCCCAGCCTGCTGGTCGCCATGGATCCGCTGCGCAAGACCGGCGCGGCGCAGGGGCTTGGCGCGCAGACCAGCCGGGCGATGCTCGATTCGGTCGCGGCCCGGCTCGAGGAGAGCCGGGACATCCTGCGCTACTTCGCGGGGCTGCTGATCTTCCTGGGCCTGCTCGGCACCTTTTGGGGGCTCGCCAACACCGTGCCCGCGGTGGTCGATACGGTCCGCGCCATGAACCCGCGGCCGGGCGAAGACGGCGGCGCGGTGTTCAGTCGGCTCATGGGCGGGCTCGAAGCGCAGCTCGGCGGCATGGGCGCGGCCTTCGCCTCCTCGCTGCTCGGCTTGGCCGGATCGCTGGTGGTCGGGTTCCTCGAGTTGATGACGGCCGGCGGACAGAACCGGTTCTACGGCGAGCTCGAGACCTGGCTGTCGACCCAGACCCGCATCACCCCGACCGGCGGCGACGGCGGAGAGAGCGGGGTGTTCGCCAACGAGCTGGTCGAACAGCTCAATTTCAACAGCCACCAGATGGAGGCGCTCAACCGCGTGATGGCCGAGGGCGAGGATCGCCGCGCGGCCGACAGCGCGCGGATCGCCGAAGCCATCGACAGCCTCGAACGCATGGCCGCCCAGTCTCAAGAAGATCGCGAGACGCTGGTGCAAGCGCTGGCGACCCAAAGCCGGATGCTGGCCGCGGTCGAGCGGCTTGCCGAGGGCGGCGCCCGCGTCTCGACCGACGGCGGGGTCGCGGTCGAGGCGCTCGACACCGAAACCCGTCGGCACATCCGCAATATCGACGTGCTGCTCGCGCGACTGATCGAAGAGACCGCCGCCGGCCGGCAAGAGACCGCCGAAGCGCTGCGGCGCGAGATGCGCGCGGTCGGCCGCGCGGTGGGGCGGTTGGCCGAAGGCGTCGGCGAGCCGATGGACGGGCGCTGACCGACCCGTCCCGTCCGACGTTTCTGCGCCCGGGCGTCGCCGCGACGGTCGGGTTCACGCGATGACAGGGAGGCCGCCATGGCCCTTCGCCGCCGGGGCGATCGAGGCAACGCCGCGCTGATTTGGCCGGGCTTTGTCGACGCCATGACGGCGTTGCTCCTCGTGCTGATGTTTCTGCTGTCGATCTTCATGATCGTGCAGTTCGTCCTGCGCGAGCAGCTGACCGGCAAGGACCGGAGCCTCGCTCAGCTCACCGCCCAAGTCGGGGCCCTGACCGATCAGCTCGCAGCCGCCGACGCGCGCGCCGAGGAGTTCGAAGCCGAACTGTCCACGCTCGGCGATTTGCTGGCTCAGGAGCGCGCGCGCGCCAAGGATCTGGCGCTGCAGTCCGACGCGCAGCGTCTGCGAAACGAAGAGCTGACCGCCGAGCTGCAGACCCGGATCGCCGAAGTCGCGGCGCTGACGCGCGCCGCCGAGCAAGCCGAAGCGGACAAGGCCGACGCCGAAGCGGCCCTCGCGTCGCTCGAGCAGCGCACCGCCGCCCTGCGCCGCTATGAAGCCGAGCGCGAGGAGCTCGCCAAAACCACGCTCACCTTGCGCGAACGGGTCGCCGCGCTCGAGCTGTCGCTCGAGGAAAGGCGCAAGGAGGCCGAAGAGACGCTGCTGCTGTTGGCGGCGGCCGAAAAAAAGGCGGCGGAGCTCTCCGAAGACGCCAAGGCCGCGGCCGAGCGGCTGTCGCAGGAAGAGCGCCTGCGCGCCTTCGCCCAGGCTCAGCTGTCGGGCGAGCAAGAGGTGTCGGCCGAAGGGCGCCAGGCGGTCGCGCTGCTGAACGCCCAGATCCGCGACCTGCGGACCGAAATCTCGGGGCTGCGCGGTCAGCTCGACGAGGCCGACGCCCGCGATCAGGAAAACCAGGTGGTGATCCAGGATCTCGGGCAACGCCTGAACCGGGCGCTCGCCCAAAAGGTCAACGAACTGCAGCGCTATCGCTCGGAGTTCTTCGGACGGCTGCGCGACGTGCTTGGCGAGCGGGACGACATCCGGGTGGTCGGCGACCGCTTCGTCTTCCAGTCCGAGGTGCTGTTCGCCCAAGGCTCGGCGCAGCTCGGGGCGGCGGGCCAGCGAGAGCTGTCGAAGTTCGCCGCCGTGATCCGCGACATCGCCCCGAGCATCCCGGACGAGGTGTCGTGGATCCTGCGCGTCGACGGCCATACCGACCGCGCGCCGATCACGGGCGGGCGCTATCGGAACAATTGGGAGCTGAGCCAGGCGCGGGCGCTGTCGGTGGTCGAATATCTGATCAGCGTCGAGGATCTGCCGCCCGACCGGCTCGCCGCCACGGGCTTCGGCGAATACCAGCCGCTCGACCCGGCGGAAACGCGCGAGGCCTACGCCAAGAACCGGCGTATCGAGCTGAAGTTAACCGAACGCTAGCCCTTCGGACAAAACGGCGCCGGCGCCTCGGAACCGTTTGAAATCGGCCGGCAAAGCGTCGAGCAATAGCCCGAGAGCGGCCCGAAGCGCCGTCGATTCGTCGGGGGACGACGACGATGGCGGGCGCCGGCCAGGCGAGCGGGCGCCTGGGGCCGCGGGCAGGAGAGAGACCTATGGAACCGAACGCCGCGGCCAACGCCGCGTACGTGCTCTACATGCTGGGCGCGCTGGCGCTGTTCGCGCTGGTCCATCTGGTCCCGGCCTTCGATCTGCGCGGCGTTGGTCGCGTGCGCCGGCGTCGGCCGGAACTGGTCGAGGACGAGGCGGAATTCGACGATCCGGGCGGGCCGCGCACCAGCCAAAGGCCCGAAGCGATCATGCTGATCCCCCGGGTCGACCTGGCGATGTTGTCGACGCTGCTCGCGGCCGGCGGCGTGGCGCTCGGGTTCGTCGGCGGCTTCTGGGGGCCGATCGGTCTGGACCTCGCGCTCGCCTTGTCGCCGGAGCCGCCCGTCGGATGGGCGGCGACCGAGCCGCTGGCCCGAGTCGCCCAGCTGACCGGCGGGCTCTGCGGCGGTCTGATCGCGCTTCGCGCCCTGCGGTTGTTCATGGCGCTCGCCGCGCTGGTGACGATCGCGGTGTCGGCGTGGGTGGCCGCGAATTACGTGCTCGGCCGGCCGCTGTTGGGGTGACGGCTCCGTAGGGGGGGGGCGGGGGGGGGGGGGGGGGGGGGGGGGGGGGGGGGGGGGGGGCGGGGGGGGGGGGG
>CAZBIG010000120.1:7042-8117 GCA_964491865.1 uncultured Neomegalonema sp.
CGCCCCCCGGCCGCGGCGGCGCGGAAGAACGGGCCGACCAGCTCTGCGTTCTGACGAGGGTGTTCAGCGTTCAATCGGACGGCGGCGCGTCGAGGGCGGCGTCAGGGCGCTTTGGGGCGCCCCAGCCCAGCCGCCTCGGCGGTTCGGCGTTGCGGTTTTCTGTCGATCGGCGCGCTCGATCACGCGGCGACGGGCCCGGCGCTCGGCGGCGTTTGCGCCTGATCCCGGCCATGCTACCCAGGCTTCACGAAAAAACATTGGGAGGATGCGCCATGATCACCGTGCTCGGCCGGCGGAACTCGAGCAACGTGCAACGCGTGCTCTGGACGCTGCAAGAGTTGGGGCTCGAGTATGAGAACCACACCGTCGGCGGCTCTTTCGGGCACGCCGACCCCGAGGCGTATCGGGCGCTCAACCCCACGGGCATGGTGCCGACGCTGCAGGACGGGGCGCTGACGCTTTGGGAATCCGAGGCGATCATGCGCTATCTCGCGGCGCGTTACGGCGCCGGCGGGCCGCTCTGGCCCGAGGACCCCGCCGCGCGGGCGCCGGCCGACGCGTGGCTCTCCTGGATCGCCACGACCCTTGGTCCGAGCTTCATGGCGGTGTTCCAGCGCACCATCCGCGTGAAGCGCGCCGAGCAGGATCCCGCGGCGCTGGCGCCGTTGGCCGAGGCGCTGGGCGAGCGCTTCCTCATGCTGGACGCCGGCCTCGGGCGCACGCCCTTCCTGTCCGGCGAGGCGTTCGGACTGGCGGACATCCCCGCGGCGATCCTGGCCTATCGCTACGGGGCGCTGCCGATCTCGCGACCGGCGACGCCGAACCTCGACGCGTGGTACGCGGGCGTCGCCGAGCGCCCGGCGTTCAAGCCGACCGTGGCGTTGCCGATCGGCTCCTGCCTTGAGGAGTGGCTCGAGCACGAGCGCGCGATCGCCTGACCGCCCCCTGAGGTTTCGCGCCTCGCCAAGCAAGGTCCGCAACGCCTCCTGACGCGCCGCGCGCAGCGGCCGAGGCGCGCCCCGCCCGGCGCCGTCGCGGGTGGGCGCGCTCGACCGCGCGGCCGGGCGCGCCGGTC
>CAZBIG010000121.1:0-8099 GCA_964491865.1 uncultured Neomegalonema sp.
GACGGGCGACGGCGGCCCGGCCGAGAGAGCGGCTCTCTCGGTGGTGAGCCCGAGCGCTTCGCGTCGCCGCCGCCCGCGCGCCGATCCCCGCGCTTGTCGCGAACCGCCAAAAGGCGGGCGCCAGCCGAGCGCCAGAGGCGCAGAGGCCGGCCGCCAAGGGAAGGAGCGAGAGGGGGAGGATAAGGTGTGGCCGAGGAGAGGCGCCGAGGGCCCCGCGGCGCGCCCTGGCCGGCGGCGGGGGCTCGACGCCCCCGACGCCGGCGCCTCCCTCACAGGACGGGCCGCCTTGAAACGGACCCGACATCGCCGTAGGCGCGCCCGCGTGAACCGTGCTTAACTGCGGCTATGGACGGGCGAGGGGCGACGATGGCGACCAGCTTTGCAGCGCGGCCGACAGGGCGGCGTGGTCAGCGCGCGAGACCCTGCGCGACGGGGCCGGCGCCGACCGGCTGCCGTCCCGCGCCGACCGCGCGGCCTTGGGGGGCGCCAGAGCGGGACCCGGGGCGGGAATTGGGGCGGGAGCCGGAGCGCCCGGGGCCGCGCGGGCGCGCGCGGCGCGGGCTGGGCGTCCAGCGCCTCCGAGACGTCGGGCGCAGGCGGGTCGGCGGTATCCCGCCGGGCTTCGATTTCCTGCGGGGCCTGGATGTCCTGCGGGGCCCGGGTCTCCTGCGGGGCCTGGGCCTTCTGCGGGGTCTGGGCGTCCTCCGCGCGCCGCGCCCCTGCGCGCCGCTCCCCGCCGCAAAACTGCTTTTCGCCACGCTCCTTCTCGCAACGTTTCCTCTCGGCGCGCAGATCCGCTCCCCCGGAGCCGCTCCGGCCGACGCGACGCTTCCGGCGAGCGCGGTCTTCGGCGCGGTCTTCGGCGCGGCGCCGGCGCAGGCGCAACCGCGCCCGCGCGGCGACGCTCCGCCGGCCTACTCCGAGGCGGTTCCCGCCCGACGCGTCCAGCGCGTCATCCGCTACGCCGAGCCCGGGGACCCGCTCGATCTCGACGCGGCCGAGGCCCCGCCGCCCCGCCGCCCGGACGGGCTCGACGACGCCGACCCGGGCGCGCTGCGCCCCATGCTGATCCTCGTCTTCGGCGCGGTGCTGGCCTTCGTGCTGGCGACCGTCCTGCGCTATGGCGGCGCCGCCGCCGGCGCCTTCGGAAGCCGCCCCGAAGACCGGCGCCGGGGGGCGGCCGAGCCCGAGGACGCGCCCCCCCTATTACGGGTGCGGGGGGGGGGCGGCTTCCGTGTCGGCTACCCCGGCGGTGACGACGGCCGCCGCCGGGGCGCCGCGCCCGCTCGACGATCTGCGCGGGCGCGCCGACCGGCGGCTGGCGCTCTCGGCGCTGCTGCTGCGCGCCCTGTCGGCGGCGGCCCAGGCCCACGACATGCGCCTCGGCCGCAGCTGGACGGCGCGCGACGTGGTGCGCGCGGTGCCGCGCAGCTGGCCGCAACACCGCGCGCGCGACGGCTTGGTGCGCCGCGCCGAAACGGTTCTGTTCGGCGGACGGCCGATGTCCGACCCCGACTTCGAGGCCTGCCTGGATCTCGCCCGCGACGTCCTGAGCGCCGCGCCGAACGCCGCGCTCGCCGGGGCCCGCGGCGCGGCGCGAGCGGAGGATCGGCCGTGAGCGCCCCGGCGCGCTCGGGCCGCCCGGCCCTCCTGGCGGGGGGCGCGGTTCTCGGGTTGGCGCTCGTCTGGGCGCTTTCGAGCTGGACCGCCGACCGGCGGCTCGACCGCTCGGCCGCGGGCTTCGAGGGCCTCGCCCTCTGGCTGACGGCGCGCGACGTCGAGGCGCGGCTGTTCCGCGGCGGCGACGCGCTGACCGCGGATCGGGTCGGCTTGCGCGTGCTGCCGCTCTACGACGTCGATCTCGATCTCTACGCCGACGAGCTCGTCGGCGACCGAGAGCGTCTCCTGGCCGAAACCGAGCGCGACATCGCGGATTTCGTGGTGGCGCGCAAAATCGCCGCGCTTCCGACGCTGGTCGCGCTGCCCAAATGGCGCGCCGGGCTGCGCAGTCTGGGGCTCGCGCATCCGGAATTGTTGGTCGCGCCCAGCGGCGCGGGCCAGGCGGCGCGTCAGATCCGCCCCGAGCTGCGGGCCGCCCGGCTCGAGATCGTGCGCCTCGAGGGCTGGATCGAGACCGGCTGGCGGGCCTCCGGAGAGGCGCCCCTCGAGGCCGCCCCGGGGATCCGGCTCTACCACCCGCAGCTGATCCGGGGGGCGCCCTGCGAGCCCCTGATCGGGCGCGCCGAGGGCATGCTGCTCGGCCGCTGCGCGCTCGAGGACCGCCACCGGCGCGACGGCGACGAGACCGCGTTTTATCTTCTGTCCGACCCGGACCTGCTCAACAATCACGGCCTGTCCTGGGGCCGGAACGCCGAGGTCGCGCTGGCGCTCGCCGAACATTTTGCGGGCGACAAGCCCGTGATCGTCGACGCCTCGACCCAGGTCTGGGCCTCGAGCGCCCCGACGGCGCCCCCGCGCGCGCGCAGCTGGTCCGACTTGGCGCGCTTTGTCGAGGGGCCGTTCGCGGTGCTTTGGGCGGCTTTCGGCCTTTTGGCGGCGCTGACCCTGTGGCGCGCCTGGGTGCGCGACCGGGCCGCGCTGCCGCCCGCGCCCGAGGGCGTCGAGGCGACCCGCGAAGCCGCCATCGAGGCCAAGGCGCGGCTGCTGCGGCTGTCGGGCCACGACGTCGCGCTGACCCGAGCGCATCTGGCCGACCGGCTTCAGGCGCTCGCGGCCGAGCTTTTGGGCCCGCGCCGCGCGGCGGGCGCGGCCGGTCTGGCCCAGCTGCGGCGGGCTTTGGCGCGCCGCGCCGGCCCGCTCGCGCTCGAGCTCGACGGCTTCGCCGCCGGCGAAACGCCGCCTCTGGACGCGAGCTCGGCCGAGCTGTTCGCGCATCTTGACCGTTTCGACCGTTTCGCCGACGCCGCCCGGCGCGCCCTCGGCGCCGATCGGCCCCCTGATCGCAGCGCCGGGTCGGCCCGCGCGCCGCGCCCGAAAGGATCGCCATGACCCAAGGATCGCCGCAGGACGCGCCCCGAAACGCGCTTTCGGACGCCGCCTCTTCGCCCGCCGCCGCCGCGCCGTCGACGCCGGCGGCCCCGCCTTCGTCCGCCCCCCCTTCCGCCCCCGCTTCGCCGCCCGCCTCTGCGCCCCCATCGGCGCCCCCTTCTGCGCCCCCATCGGCGCCCGCCTCGGCGCCCCCTTCGGCCGGCGGGACGCCCGCGGCGCTCAGCCTCGACGACCTGCGCGCGCAGGCCGAGCGGATCCGCGGCGAGATCGCCAAAACCGTCCAGGGGCAAGACGAGGCGATCGAGCTTTTGCTGATCTGCCTGTTCGCCCGCGGCCACGCCCTCCTGGAAGGCCCCCCGGGCACGGCGAAGACCCTGTTGGCCCAGAGCCTGTCGAGCGCGCTGAACCTCGAATTCGGGCGGATCCAATTCACCCCCGACTTGATGCCGGGCGACGTGCTGGGCGCGAACATCTTCGACTTCGGCTCGAACGCGTTCCGCCTGACCAAAGGACCGATCTTCACCGAGATCCTGCTGGCCGACGAGATCAACCGCGCGCCGCCGAAAACCCAGGCGGCGTTGTTGCAGGCGATGCAGGAGCGGGTCGCGACCATCGACGGCGTCGACCATGCGCTCGGCGACGGCTTCTTCGTGATCGCCACCCAAAACCCGATCGAGAACCAGGGCACCTATCCCCTGCCCGAAGCCCAGCTCGACCGCTTTTTGTTCAAGATCGAGCTCGACTTCCCGGACGAAGCGACCGAGCTCGCGATCCTGTCGCGCCACGCCGCCCAGCCGCTGGGGCAGACCGCGCGCACCGCGGCGATCGCCACGGTCGTCAGCCGCGACGAGATCCTGGCCGGCCGGCGCGCCATCGACGGCATCCGGCTCGAGGACAGCATCCTGGCCTACGCGCTGTCGCTGGTGCGCGCGACGCGCGCCGATCCAGAGCTGATCTACGGGGCCTCGACCCGCGCCGCCGACGCGCTGTGCGCCGCCGTGCGGGCGTCGGCGGCGCTCGACGGCCGCGACTACGCGCTGCCCGACGACGTCAAGCGGCTGTTCACGCCCGCGATGCGCCACCGGGTCGGGCTCGGCCCGGCCGCCGAAATCGAAGGCCGCCGGCCCGACGACGTGTTGGCCAACATTCTGAACCAGATCGAGGCGCCGCGCTGATGCGCCTCCCCCGCGGCCTGGCGATCACGCTGCTCGTCCTGGCGGGGATCGCGCTCACGATCGCGGCGGGGGTCTTCGACCTCGGCTGGGTCGCGGTCCTGGCGGTCTGGATCCTGGTGACCGCGCTCGGCTTTTTCTGGGTCCGCGCGCTCACGCGACGGCGCGCGGCCGAGGAGGAGGCCGCCGCGCTGCGGGCCCTGGCGGCGGGCGACGCGGCCGAGCCGGACAGCGTCGCGCCCGAACCGCCGGAGCCGACCCGGCGGCTCGCGATGCGCCCCACCCGACTGCTGCTCGGGCTCGGGCTGTTCGCCTTTGCGCTGACCGTCGCGCTCACGGTGTCGACCGACGCCGGCCGCGGCGCTTTGATCGCGGTGTGGGGCCCGCTGCTGACCTTCGCGGCGATCGACGCCGCGCTCGGCCGGCCTGGGCGCCTCGCGGCCGAGGTCGCCGGCCCGCGCGAGGTGTTCTCGGGCGAAGCGGCGACCCTGACCCTCACGCTGCGCCGGCCGGACGGCGGCGCGGCGCGGATCGGCCCCGCGCTCGGCCGCATCCGCCCCGCGGCCGGCCTGCGGGTCGCGACCCCGGCGCGCTTCGAGCGGGACGGGCCCGGCGCGGACCCGCGCGCCGCCGTGCGCGTCGAAGCCGCGCGGCGCGGCGTCTGGCCGCTCGCGCCGCTGTGGCTGTCCTGGTCAGGGCCGCTGGGCCTGATCGAGCAGACCCCGCGCCTGCCGCTCGACGCCGCGGTCCGAGTGATCCCGAACATCCGCCCGATCAGCTCGGGCCAGATCGACCTGACGGTGCGCTCGGCGCTGTACGGAGTGAAGGAGAACGCGCTGATCGGCGACGGCTCGGAGTTTCACCAGCTGCGCGACTGGGCGCCCGGCATGGACACCCGCTCGATCGACTGGAAGCGCTCGGCCGGCCGCCGCGCGCTGTTGGCGAAAGAGACCCGGGCCGAGCGCAACCACCAGGTGCTGTTGGCGCTCGACAACGGCTACACCCAGCGCGAAGAGGTCGCCGGGCTGCCCAAGATCGACCACCAGGTGAACGCGGCGCTCGCCTGCGCCTGGGCCGCGGTGCTCGGCGGCGACCGGATCGGACTGCTGGCCTTCGACGCGCGGCCGCGGCTGTACCTGCCCCCCGAAAGCGGGCGCGCCGCCTTTGCCCGTCTGCGCGCGGCGACCGCCGAACTCGCCTACCGCAGCGTCGAGAGCAACCACACGCTGGCGATGGCGCATCTGCATCGCAAGCTGAGGCGGCGCAGCTTGATCGTGGTGTTCTCGGATTTCGCCGACGCCGCGGCGGCCGAGCTGCTGGTCGAAAACCTGGCGGCGCTCAATCGGGCGCATCTGATCCTGTTCGTGACGCTGAAGCACGCCGCGGCCGAGCGGATCGCGACCGCCCGACCCGAGAGCCTGACCGACGTCGCCCGCGCGGTTTCGGCGGCGCAGATGCTGCGCGAGCGCCGCCTGGTGCTCGAGCGCCTGGCGCGGATGGGCGTCCGCGTGATCGAGGCGGCGCCCGGGCGAATCACCGGCCGGCTGATCGCGGCCTATCTCGAGATCAAAGCGCGAGAGGCGATATGACCGCGACCCGCTCCGCCGCGCGCGCGGCCGCCGAACCGAGGGAGTGCGCATGACCGACGCCCCCTTCCCGAGCGCGGACCGCCTGCAGCGCCCGCCGACCCCGGACGCCGGACCGACTTCGGACGCCGGACCGACCCCGGACGCTGGACCGGCTTCGGACGCCGGACCGGGCGCGCCGCCGCCGGGCGCGGCGCCGATCGTCGCGTCCGAGCCGCCGCCCGACGCGGCGCTGCGCTCCGCGCGGTTCCGGGCCGAGCGCGAGGCCGACTGGCGCCGTCTCGAGACGCTGGTCGACAAGGCCGAACGCCAGGGCGTCCGGGCGCTCTCGTTCGAAGAGGCGCGCGCGCTCGCGGCCTTTTACCGTCAGGCGGCGGCCTCGCTGTCGGTGGCGCGCGAAATCTCGCTTGACCGCGGGCTGCTCGACTATCTCGAAGCGCTCACGGCCCGGGCCTATCTGGCGGTCTACGCGCCCCAAGAGACCACCCGAGGTCTGATCGGGCGGTTCTTCGCAACCGGCGCGCCCCAGGCGATCCGCCGGTCGCTGGGCGCGCTGGCCTTGGCCTTCCTGGCGCTCGCGCTCGGCGGCTTGGCGGGCTGGCTGCTCTTTTTCGAAGACCAGACTTGGTACAACACCTTTCTGCCCGGCGAGATGCAGGGCGGGCGCGGCCTCGCCTCGAGCCGCGCGCAACTGCGCGAGGCGATCTACGGCGGGGCGGACGAGCGCGTCGACCATCTGGGGGCCTTCGCCGCCTATCTGTTCTCGCACAACACCCGGATCGCGATCTTCGCCTTCGCGCTCGGGGTCGCAGCCTGTCTGCCGAGCTTCGCGCTGTGCTTTTACAACGGGCTGATCCTCGGCGCGTTCGTGGCGCTGCATGTCGATCGCGGGCTTGGCTGGGACATTTTCGCCTGGCTGTCGATCCACGGGGTCACCGAACTGGGCGCGATCGTCGTGGCGACGGCGGGCGGCTTCCGGCTGGGCTTCGCGGTGTTGTTTCCCGGCGCGCTCTCGCGCCGGGCAGCGCTGCGCGCGGCCGGGCCCGACGCGGTCAAACTCGCGCTGCTGGCCGCGCTGATGCTGGTGGTCGCCGCCCTGCTCGAGGGCTTTCCGCGCCAGCTGGTCACCGATCTCGAGACCCGGTTGGTCATCGGGTGGGGCGTCGGCGCGCTCTGGGGCGCGTACTTCGCCCGGGCCGGCCGGGGCCCGGCCCGCGCCGCGGGGGACCGGCCGTGAGCGCCCCGGCTGCGCCGCGATCCGACGCCGCCGCCCGCGCGGCCGCCATCGCCGCCCGGGTGAAGCGCGCGCGCATGCAGAAGGCGCGGCTGATCGACGACGTCGTCCCGCCGGAGGGCGTGCCGCTGCGTTTCGAAGTCGCCGATCTCGGCGCGCGGCTCGGCGCGCAAACGATCGACATCGCCCTGTCCTTCGGCTTCGCCGCGTCGATCACGGCGCTGCTGGCGCTGGCGGTTCCCGGGGCCCAAGCGTCGGTGATGGCGATCGGCAGCCTGCTCTTCTTTTTCATCCGCACCCCTTATTACGTGCTGACCGAGCTCTTGTGGAACGGCCAGACGCTGGGCAAGCGGCTGCTGGGGCTGCGGGTGCTGTCGGCCTCGGGCGGCGGGCTGACGCCCTATCAGATCGTGGCGCGCAACCTGATGAAAGAGTTCGAGGTGTTCGCGCCCGGGACCTATCTGCTGGTGCTGGGCGCCGCCAGTTCGGTCGAGGCGCTGATCATCGTTCTGTGGATCACCGTCCTGGTTCTGGTGCCCAGCTTCAATCGCCGCCGCCAACGGGTCGGCGACATCATCGCGGGCACCTACGTCGTGTTCCAACCCCGCGCGCGGCTGCTGCCCGATCTCGCAGTCGACGCGGCGCCGGAGGCGGCGCTCGGGCGCTTCCGGTTCCAGCAACGCCATCTCGACCATTACGGCGCTTACGAATTGCAGGTGCTCGAGAGGGTGCTGCAGGCCGAGCCCGACGCCTCGGCCAGCGGCGATGAACAGGCCCGCTGGCGGCTGACCCTGCAGGCGATCGCCGACAAGGTGCGGGCCAAGACCGAGTACGAGGATCGCGTCGCGCCCGAGGACGCCGAGGCCTTTCTGCGCGCCTTTTACACGGCCCAACGGGCTTTTCTGGAGACGCGCCGGCTGTTCGGCGACGCGCGCGACGACAAGCATTTTCAGGTGGCGCGCGCCGAGGCCGCGCGCGCCGGGGCCGAAACAAACGCCAAGACGGCCGCGCGCGCGCCGTCCCGGTCGGGCGCCGGCGCCGGTTCGGGGGGCGCCCCGAAAGCGGGCGCGGGGGCGGACCCTGAAGCGGGCGCGGGGG
>CAZBIG010000122.1:0-8077 GCA_964491865.1 uncultured Neomegalonema sp.
GCGTCGGGCCGAGCGTCAGCGCCAGAGCGGCCGCGAGCGCGACCGCGGCGGCGCCGCGTCGAAAGTCCTGAGACATGGCGATCTCCCTGTCGCCGCCGCGCACCTCGTCGGCGCACGGCCAGAGGTGAAAAGGGCCGCGCGAACAAGGCTGGAGCGGGGCGCCGACCGCGCGGCCGCGCCCTTTTTTCGTCGCCGCGGTGAACCGCGCAGCCGGCCGTCGCGTTGACTTTATCAAGATCGCGTCGATCGGTCGCAACCGACGCCGTCCGGCGCGTCGCGGGCCCGGCGCTCGCCACGGTCAGAGCGCGCGGCGGGCCCGCCGGCGCAGAGGGAGAGAGCCTTTATGAGACGTTTAGTGGAGTCTGCGATTTGGGTCGCGGTGGTCGTGTTTTTGATCGGACGGCTCTCGCCCAGCGTCGCCGCGCCGTTCGTGCTGCTGAGCCTGTCGATCGCGGCGATGGTGCGCGCGGATAGCGATCGGGCCTCAGAGCTGTCGAGAGCGGCCGCCCCGCGCGACGTCGCGCCCGAGCGCGCCGGCCTCCGAGCGTACGTCGCGCCGGCCCGGGCCCTGTCGATCGGTTTGGCGGTTTCGGCCGTGTCGATCGGGGGCGCGTTGTGGGTCGCCGGGGCCGCGTGATCCGGTAACCGCTTGGTAAGATCCGATCGCTAGGACGGCGTTATCGGCGCATCGACGCCGGCGCGGCCGCCGCGGGCTCCCCCCTTCCCCATCCCCTCCGCGGCGGCCGCTCTTTTCCGCGCGCGCCGCCGGCGGCTAAGCGGGTCTCCGGCGCCGCCCCAGCCGTCGGAGCTTGTCGAACGGCTTTACAGCGGGACCGCGGCGATCAAGCCGTTTCTTGGAACCACTCGCGGCCGATCAGGAACCGGCGGATTTCGCTGGTCCCGGCGCCGATCTCGTACAGCTTCGCGTCGCGCCACAGCCGTCCGGTCGGATAATCATTGGTGTAGCCGACCCCGCCAAGCGCCTGAATGGCTTCGCCGGCCATCCAAGTGGCCTTTTCGGCGGCGTACAGGATCGCGCCGGCGGCGGCTTTTCGGGTGACCTCGCCGCGGTCGCAGGCTTGGCCCACGGCGTAGACATAAGCGCGGCACGCGCTCCAGGTGGCGTACATGTCGGCGAGCTTGCCCTGCATCAGCTGAAACGCGCCGATCGGTTGGCCGAATTGCTCGCGCTCGTGGACGTAAGGGACCACGACGTCGATGCAGGCCGACATGATCCCGAGGGGGCCCGCCGCGAGCACAGCGCGCTCGTAATCGAGCCCCGACATCAGGACCCGCGCGCCGCCGCCTTCCTCGCCGAGCACGTTCTCGTACGGCGCTTCGACGTCTTGGAACACCAGTTCCCCGGTATGGCTGCCGCGCATGCCGAGCTTGTCGAGCTTTTGAGCCACCGAAAAGCCGGCCATGTCTTTCTCGATCAAAAAGGCGGTCAGCCCTTTCGAGCCTTTCTCGGGGTCGGTCTTGGCGTAGACCACCAGCGTGTCGGCGTCCGGCCCGTTCGTGATCCACATTTTCGAGCCGTTCAGAATGTAGCGGTCGTTCCGCTTCTCGGCGCGCAGCGACATCGACACCACGTCCGACCCCGCCCCGGTCTCGGACATCGCCAGCGCGCCGACATGCTCTCCGGAGATCAGCTTCGGCAGGTATTTCTCGCGCTGTTCAGGCGTGCCGTTCAGCTTGATCTGATTGATGCACAGGTTCGTGTGCGCCCCGTAGGAGAGGCCGACCGAGGCCGAGGCCCGGCTGATCTCCTCCATCACCACCATATGCGCGGTGTAGCCGAGATCGGCCCCGCCATAGGCCTCGGGCGCGGTGACCCCGTGCAGCCCGAGCGCGCCCATTTTCCGCCATAGATCCATCGGGAATTCGTCGGTGCGGTCGATCTCCGCCGCCCGCGGCGCGATTTCGTCGCGCGCAAAGGCGATCACGGTCTCGCGCAACATGTCGATCTCTTCGCCCAGATCGAAACGCAGGCAGGGGAAGGCGTGGCCGGTGGACATGCGAGGCTCCCTAGGATCGGCGCGACCGGCTGCGCGGCCGGCCGCTTTGGCGATGAGCTTAGGCTGCGCCCGGGCGGAAGGCAAATAGGTCAGCCTCGTTGTCTAAACCGCGCGCGCGCCGCCGATCAGCCTCAGTCGCCCCAATCGAAGCCGCGGCGTTTGGCCTGCACCGACTGAAACAGCGGGCGGGTGAAGTCTTTCTCGCGCTTCTCGATCTCGGCGCGGACCGAGACGCGGCTCCGGGCGCTCAGCAGGCCCGCGATCGATCCGGAGACCATCTCGAGCGCGGCTTTGGTCTTTGCGCGGTCGGCGAACCGGTCGAGGATCGCTTCGGCCGCGCGGGCGGCGTCGCCATGGGCCAGATCTTTCGGGGCGGACTGGCGCTCGGCCACCAGGAACAGGCCGAACGCCAAATGGTGCCGGAACCGGCTTTCGAGCGCCTTCGTCTCGGCGATGTGCGCGTTGGCGAGGGACAGCGCCTGGGCGGCCATCAAATAGGGTTCGGGCGGGTGCGCCGGATTGAACACCTTATGGGGCACCTGATCGATGAAGCGCGAGCCGCCCTCGGCCGCGGCGTGGGGGCGCCTCAGCAACGTCGCGCCCACGGCCCGCAGCAATTCGGTTCGGGTCACGATCACGGCCGGATCGAGCGGCGATCCCTCGAGCGCGCCGTCGCTGGTTTCGAGATGGAGCGCAAAGCCGGGGCGCGACGCCCGCGCTTCCGAGAAGCTTTGCGACAAGCGGTCGATCATGCCCGCGGTGCGGATCCGCACCGCCGGGATCGCGGTTTGCCGGTTGCTGGATTTGGAGATCGCTTCGCGCAGCGCGTCGTCCGCGGTGACCGCGATTTTCACGACCACATGCGCCGGCGGCTCGTTCTTTTCGCCGCGCTCCTTCAACAGCTGGCGTCGATTATAAAGCAGATTGCTGGTCTGCAGGCCGTTGACCACATGGTAATTCCGCAGCGTCAGCCGGTCGCCGTCCAATTCGGCCCCGTCCGCCACGATGACGACGCCGTTATTGTGATAGGCGAACAGCGCGTGATCAGGCCCCTCGATGGCGGCCGCGATCTCTTTGTTGACGGGCGAGTTTTCGGACAAGAAGCTTCGAACATTGTATTTGCCGAGTTCGTCGATGACGCCGAGCCCGTCCTCGCGCTCGAGCAGATCCACGAAGCTTTGGGTTTCGATGACCCCGACGAAGCCGCGGGCGATCGATCCGGTCGCGGGGATCTCGACCATCGTCACCCCCGAGACCGTCGCCTCGTACCGTCCGGCCGCGTCGTCGGCGCCGGCCCCGAGGTCGGGTTCGCGCGCGGCCTGTCGGCGGTCGATCTCTTTGATCAGGGCGTAGTAGCGCGACAGGCTGTAGACTTCGATCTCGACATGAGCGCGCGGCGCGCGAGCCAAAAACGCGTCCTGCGCGGTCTCGCGAAAGTCTTTGGCGCGGTCGCGCGAGGCTTGGCTGTCCGGACTGTCCCAGTTGTCGCCCATGGCGACGAAACAGTATCGGATCTCGACCTTCGCCTCGCCGCCCTCCTGCGCGACGTCCTCGAGCACTTGCGCGATGAGCGCCCGGCGCGCCGCCAACCGGTCATTCTCGACCGCTTTGCGCCGGCCCTGCAGCAGATCGACCGCGTAAAAGCCCGAGGCCGCCATCTTCTTTTGCTCGAACTTTTCGGCCTGGGTCGCTTGCAAGATGCAGATCGCGACGGCGTCGAGGTCGGCGGGGGCGAAGTTGCGGCGATACTCGTCAAGATCCGACACGTACTGGCCGTTGACGAACACCATCACGCCGTCGATCTGCTTGTCGCCGTCCCCGCCGACGACCGCGCTGATCGCTTCCTCCTTCGAGAAATCGTCGGTGAGCGACCAGCCGATGTCGCGGCACACCAGCTGCTCGAAGGCTTCGGCCCGCAGATGCGACTTCATCGCGTCGATTTCCGCGGGCGTCGTCCCGATGAATTCCGCCAGGCGGCGGCGGATCGGCTCGGGAAGCTTCGACGGCGCGGGCGGCGGCGATCCGGTTGCGTCCAATGCGTCCTCCCTCAATGGCGGCCTTTAGTTGCGGCCCGCGGTTGCGGCGGGCCGATCATAGGCGCGGCGCGCTTCGGCTGAATGCGTCCTAATGGCGTTCAATCCCGCCGCGGCTCAGGAGGGGCGGCGTGCGGGGGCTCGGCTTGGGGCGGCTCGGGCTTCAGGGGGCTTGGACTGGGGCCGCGCGGTTTGGCCGGGCGCGGCCGACTGCGGCGGGTCGAGACGAACAGCGCCCCCGCCGACAGCCCGGCGAGCGAGGTCCAAAACAACGGCCCGTTCGGCAGCGCCCAAGCGAGCAACAGGGCGCTGACGCCCATGGCCCCGAGCGCGGCGAGCTTGCCGCGGGTGCTGATCACGCCGTGGTCGAGGAAATCAGAGACCGCCGGCCCCACCCGCGGCCAGCGCCGGATCTTGTCGGCCAGCTCGGGGTCCGAGCGCTGCAGCGCAAGCACCGCCAGGATCCAGAAGCCGGTGGTCGGCAGCACCGGCAGCGCCAGCCCGACCAGCCCGAGCGCGAACAGCGCCCAGCCGATCAGTCGCCAAATCTTCGCGCCGAGCGTGGCGGGGCGCATCGGGCGCTCCTCGGTCAGGGCGCGGCTCCGCGGAAGGTCGGGCGCGCGTTCCAGGGTCATAGGCCGCCCAGCGCCGCGACGCGAGCCTCGTTCTGCGGCCTGGTCGCGCCTCGCGTCGCGCCGTTCTGCGCGTTCGTCGCCGCTCGACCCGGTTGACCCCGCGCCGCGCGACCGCGACAGATGGCCGGCGCGCCCCGATGCCGGCCCGGAGACCTTCGGGGCTTCCCCCGCGCCTCGGCGGCGCAGACGCCCGACAGGAGGCCGCCCATGCGCGTGAACGGACAACCGATGAGGCCGATCTGGGTCGACGACCTCGAGGCCGCGGGCCCGGCCGGCGCGACCGTGAAGATCATCGACCAGACCAAACTGCCCTTCGACCTCGAGATCGCGACGCTCGCCGAGGAGGCGGACGCGGCGCGCGCCATACGCGACATGCAGGTGCGCGGCGCGCCCCTGATCGGGGCGACCGCGGCCTACGGGCTGGCGCTGGCGATGCGCGCCGACCCGTCGGACGGCAACCTGTCGGCGGCGGCGGCGCGGCTTTTCGAAACCCGCCCGACCGCCGTCAATCTGCGTTGGGCGCTCGACGACATGCGCGCGCGTCTCGAGCCGACGCCCGAGCCGGACCGCGCCGCGACGGCCTTCGCCCGGGCCGGCGCGATCGCGGACGAGGATGTCGAGATCAACCGCCTGATCGGGGTCCACGGCCTGCCGCTGCTCGAGAAGATCGCCGCCGAAAAGGGCCGCGTGAACATTCTCACCCACTGCAACGCCGGCTGGATCGCCACCTGCGACTGGGGCACCGCCACGTCGCCGATCTATCAGGCGCACGACGCGGGGCTGCCGGTGCATGTGTGGGTCGACGAGACCCGTCCCCGCAACCAAGGGGCTTTCTTGACCGCATGGGAGCTCGGCAATCACGGCGTGCCCCACACCGTGATCGTCGACAATGCGGGCGGACATTTGATGCAGCGCGGTCAGGTCGACATCTGCCTGGTCGGGACCGACCGGGTGACCCGCTCGGGCGACGTCTGCAACAAGATCGGCACTTATCTAAAGGCGCTGGCGGCCGCCGACACGGGCACGCCGTTTTATGTCTGCCTGCCGTCGCCGACCATCGACTGGACGGTGCGCGACGGGTTGGCCGAGATTCCGATCGAGGAGCGCGCGGCCTCGGAGGTGACCGAGCTGCTCGGGCGGCGGGCCGACGGCTCGATCGCGCCGGCGCGGGTCGTCTCGCCCGGCTCGCCGGCCGCCAATCCGGCGTTCGACGTCACGCCGGCGCGGCTGGTGACGGGGCTGGTCACCGAGCGCGGGATCGCCGAGGCGAGCGCAGCGGGGTTGGCCGCTTTGTTCCCCGAAAGCGCCGCGGCCTGAGCCCGCCTCCCTGAGACCGGGCGGCGAGGCGCGCGCCGCGAGCCCGAGGGCGGCGGACCCCGCCGCGCGCCCCCTAGCGCGCCCCCTAGCGCGCCCCTTGGCGCGCCCCGCGGCTCAGCCGGCCGTCGTCGGCGCGTCCCAGGCGTATTTGGCGAAGGGCGCGTCCACCGGCGTCGCCGCCACGTGGTTCACATAGTTCGAGATCGTCTTGTAGCTGATCGCCAAGATCACCTCGAACACGTTGCGTTTCGTGAAGCCCGCGGCCAGGAACGCGTCGATCTCGCTCGGATCGACGAAGCCGCGCTTGACGACCATGGACTTGGCGAACTGGCGCAGGGTCTCGAGCTTTTCGTCCGCGATCGGCTGGTCGGCGCGCAGGGCGTCGGTGATCGTCTCCGAGACGCCGTCCTTATGCGCCAGAAAAGTGTGCGCCGGCACGCAATAATGGCAGCGGTTCTCCACATTGATCGCCAGCATGACCGTGTGGCGCTCGGCGGCGCTGAAGCTCGAGGCGCCGAACGCCTTCGACAGGTCGACGTAAGAGCGGTAGGTCTCCGGGCTCTCCGCCAGCACCGCATGCAGGTTCGGCAGCATCCCATAGGCTTTTTGCGACTGCTCAATCAGCGCCGTCGCCTCGGGGCTGGCGGTCTCGGCGGTGTGTCGTGTGAACTCGGCCATGGCGATCTCCTTGGTTTTGGAACGCTTCCGCATTTAAGCGGTCCGGCGGGCGCGCGGCGCCCCGTCCGCGCCGGTGTCACGCGCCTGTGATCGGCGCGCGTCCGCGCCCGCTGGTATCGCGCGAGACCGTTGGGGTGCGATCCACATCACTGCGCCGGTTGCGTTCTTGGTTTAGGCTCGTGGTTGGCGCGCTTGTGGCGGCGCCGACAAACTGGCGGCGAAGGGAAGCAGGCGATGGCTCGAGACGAAGTTCCCGCGGAGAAGACCCGCTCCTCGGCCAAACGGCTGCGCGCCGAGCGGTCGCAGCGCTCGGCGCGGGCGGCGACCGCCGACCCGCACGGCCGGCTCGATCTCGAGCGGCGGCGTTTGATGGTCGAGACCGCGCGCGCGATGAACGCCTGCGGGATCAATCAGGGGACCTCCGGCAACCTGTCGATCCGGCGCTCCGACGGCGAGGGCCTGTGGGTCACCCCTTCGAGCCTGGCCTATGACGCCATGACCCCGGCCGAACTCGTCGCGCTCGACTGGACCCTGCACCCGGCGGACGCCCGGGCGGGCGCGCGGCCCCCGGCCGAGGCCGCGCCCGCATGGCGCGCGCGCCCCGACCCGCGGCCCGCCGCCGAATGGCGGCTGCCTCACGACCTTCTGTGGTTTCGCGAAGAATTCGACGCGGTGCTGCACGCCCATCCGATCCACGCCACCGCGATCGCCTGCCACGGGCAGGGCGTTCCGCCGTTCCATTACATGGTCGCCGTCGCCGGCGGCCGCGACCTGCGCTGCGCGCCGTACGCGCTGTTTGGCGGTCAGGCGCTGTCCGACGGGGCAGTCGCCGCGCTCGACGGCCGCAAGGCCTGCCTGCTGGCGCATCACGGCATGATCGCCTGCGGCCGGTCGCTCGATCAGGCGCTCGGCGTGTCCGTCGAGGTCGAGACGCTCTGCGCGCAATATCTCGCGGCGCTGCAAATCGGTCAGCCGCCGCTGCTGTCGGACGCCGAGATCGACGCCGTGCTCGACAAAATCGCCTCCGGACCGGGCTACGGTTCGGCTTAACCGCCAACGCCGCCGACGCGACGCCCTCGCCGAAAAGGCCGCGCGGCGGCGCGCCGACGACGGGGCCGGCCGACCGGGAAAGGGGGGCGGCCGCCGCGTGGGAAGGTGGGGAGGGGGGAGAGCGCGGCGGCCGCGGCGACAGCGAGGGGAGGCGCTGTCGACGCCCCCTTGGTATCGCCGCAAAGGTTAACGCCCGGTTGACGCCGCGCGCCGGAATTAACCGTCGCGGCGCGCGGTTCGGCGGCGCGGCGGCGCGTGCGGCGCAATCAGCGCGCGGCGCGGCGCGGCGCGCACGGCCCGCCCGGTCATCAAGGCGACGGCTTCGGCGCCCACCAGGGCGTCGAAG
>CAZBIG010000123.1:0-8038 GCA_964491865.1 uncultured Neomegalonema sp.
CCCCCCCCCCCACCGGGCGGCGCGGATCAGGCCGAAGCCCTCGGCGCGGGCGGCGGTCAACACCGGATCGCCGTCGGCCACGAGCGCCACGTCGAGCGGCGCGTCTTCCAGGAACGAGGCGCCGAGCTGCGCGAGCTCGTAGGCGAGCGCCCGCGCGTCGTCGGGCTCAGCCGTGTCGACCGCGCGCACCAGCAAAGCCAGCCGCCGATCGGCTCCGGGGCTGCCGGGCGCGGCGGGATCTTCGTCCGACAGGGTGGCCAGCCAGGCCTCGGCGGCGACGGCGCGCGAAGCGTTGAGCCGCGCCGCGACCGCGCCCACGAGGGCGGACGGCGCGTCGGTCGGGGGCGACACGATCAAGGGCGTGGCGGGATCGCGCGCGCTCTCTTCCTCGCCCGCGCGCGCCAGCTCGGCGAGCGCGTCGACCGTGTCGGGACCGAACAGCGTGGCGCTTGGCGCGACCTCGTAATTGAGCGCGATCTGAGCCCCTTGACCGGCCATCATTTGAAAGAACATCCGGCCAGGCAACGCGATGAACGCGGTCGGCTCGGTTGAAAAGGCGGCCAGCCGTTCTTCGCTGTCGAACAGCAAAAGCGTGTCTCGGCCGTCCATTTCCAGCATTTTGGGCGCGACTTCTTCGAGCGCGTCGGGGTCGGGGTCGTCCGGGTCGTCGACCTCGCCGGTCTCCCAGACCGGGCACAGCAGCGCTTCGGCGAGCACGACGTCGAGAAACCGCGCCGCCGCCGCGTCGGACGCGTCGTCGTCGGGCGCGGTCTGCTGGGCGGCCCGCCACGCGGCGTCGATCCGGGTCTCGGGATGCGCGTCGATCAGCGCGTCGGCCGCCTCGGCCGCGGCGCGTTCGCCCGCTGGGTCGCTGTCGCTGGTCATGGTCGCCTCGCCTGCGCCGCCGTCCCGCCCGGACGGCGGGGCGTGAACCGATAGTGTCCGACAATCGGATAGGCGAACAGAAAGTCCTCGAGCTGTGCGCCAGATCCGATGTTATGGGCGATCAACGGCCGACCGGCGGCGCTCCGGCGGTCGGTGACCACGCCGATATGCGGTCGTCCGCCAGGCAGGCGATAGGTGACGAGATCGCCTGGTCGGTAGGCGCCCGGGTCGGCGGACGGGGGCAGCGCCGCGCCCTGACGCGTGAAGAACCGCTCGAGGTTGAGCACCCGGCGATGGTCGATGTTCGGATCGGGTCTCGTCAGCCCCCAGGCCTGCGGATAGCGGTCAAAGGCGCGGACCATGTCCTGATGCACGAGCGCCTGCAGATCGACGCCCAGGGCCGCCCGATACGCCCGGACGACGAGGTCGGTGCAGACGCCGAGATGGTCGGGCGCGTCGCCCATCGGATAGGCGAGGCGCCGGTAGCGCCCGTCATAGGCGACGGTGCGGCCGACCCGCGCGATCGCGGCCTCGGCCAGCCGCCGGCCCGGGGCGCTGTTTTCGGTCCGGGTTTCGGCCCGGTTTTCGGCTTGGGTTTCTCCTCGGGTTTCGGGCTGGGCCTCTGCGGCGGGCCGTTGCGCGTCGGCGCGGGCCTCGGGCGACGGGCCAAAGGGGAATTGGGCGGCGCACGCCGCCCCAAGCAGCAGGGCGGCGACGGCGCCGGACCGTCGGAAACGGGACCGTCCGAAACGGGACCGCCAAAAGAGCGGCTTGGCGATCGAGAGCCGTGCGAGACGGGGCATCGGGGTCTCCTGCGACAGGCGTCGGGTCACGCGAGGGCCGCGGCGGCCGCGTCGCGCAGCGCGGGCAGAGCCTCGGTCTCGAACCAGGGATTCTTGGCGAGCCACGCGGTGTTTCGCCAAGAGGGGTGCGGCGTCGGGAACAGGCCGCGCGACAGATAGCGCGGCCAGTCGCGCACCGTCTCGGCCAGGGTGCGCCCGCGGGGAAGGCCCAGCCGGTCGAGGTGCCAGGCCTGGGCGTGGCTCCCGACCAAGACCACCAGCTGGAAGCGGGGGTGCGCGTCGATCAACGGCGCGCGCCAGAGCGCGGCGCAGACTTTGGGCGGCGGCAGATCACCCCCTTTCCCGCCCGCCCGTCCCTTGCCGTCATGGCCCGGAAAGCAGAAGGCCATCGGCAAAATGGCCACCCGCGACGCGTCCCAAAACGTCGCTTCGTCGACGCGCAGCCAGGACCGCAGGCGAACGCCGGAAGGGTCGTCGAAGGGCTTGCCCGAGACATGCGCGCGCCAGCCTGGCGCTTGGCTCGCGATGCAGAGCCGCGCCGTGGCGGAGGCGCGCAGGATCGGCCGCGGCGCGTGGGCGGTCGGGGTCGCCGCGAAGTCGTCGGCGCAGGCGCGACAGCTCCGCACGGCGCGCGCCAGCGCGTCGATCCGCGCGGGATCCGGCGCGTCGGGCTTCTCGTCCGATGCGCGCGCGTTCTCTTGAGCGGGGCGCCGGCGCGTCTCCGCCTTGGCGGAGCGCGTGCGCAGCGTCGGGGCGGCGGCGGGGCGAGCGGGCGACGGCGGCATGGCGGGGACGGACCAAAACGGGGTCAGGGCGGCGCGCCGAAACATATCGCGTCTCGCAGAGGTTGACAGCCGCGGGCGCTCGGGCGCGGTCGCACCGGCGGATTGCGCCGCCGCCGCGCCTGTGCTCTTGAACCCCGGCGCGCGTCGCGCGCGGCCGAGCACGACCAAAAGCGGAGCGAAGGGCCCAGATGACGGAGGAAACGCCCGCATCGGCTTCGGCGGCCCCGCAGTCGGGAGGCGCGCGGGCATCGCAGACCGACGGCGCCCTGGCCCCTCCGTCGTCATCTCCGTCGTCGGCCTCTCCCGCCGCGTCCGCTTCCGCCGTTTCTTGGGCCGCCGCGATCGATGCGTCGCGGCCGGTTCTGGTCACTGGAGCGGCCGGTTTCGTGGGCTATCACCTCAGTCGGCGGCTGTTGGACGTGGGGCTGCGCGTGGTCGGCTTCGACAACATGACGCCCTATTACGACCCCGCTCTCAAACAAGCGCGGCTCGATCGGCTGACCGCGGCGCCGGGCTTTCGGTTCGTGCGCGGAGATCTGGCCGATCGCGCCGGGGTGGCGCGCCTGTTCGGCGAGGTCGAGCCGCGGATCGTCGCCCATATGGCGGCGCAGGCCGGGGTTCGGTATTCGCTGGAGAACCCGCATTCCTACGCCGACTCTAATCTTGTCGGATTTCTCAATGTGCTCGAGGGCTGCCGGGCCCAAAATGTCGCGCACCTCGTCTACGCGTCGTCGAGCTCCGTCTATGGCGGCAATACAAAATTGCCGTTCGCGGTCGGCGACGCCGTCGACCATCCGGTGAGCCTGTATGCGGCGACGAAAAAAGCCAACGAGCTGATGGCGCACGCCTATAGTCATTTGTATGCGCTGCCGGCGACCGGCTTGCGTTTCTTCACGGTCTACGGGCCCTGGGGGCGCCCGGACATGGCCTATTTTATTTTTACAAAAGCTATCTTCGAAGGCCGCCCCATTAAGGTGTTCAATCACGGAAAAATGGCGCGCGACTTCACCTATATCGACGACATCGTCGAGGGCGTGGCGCGGTGTCTGACGCGCCCGCCGGCGCCGGACCCTGATTATGATCGCGCGGCCCCGAGCCCGGAGACGAGCTGGGCGCCGCACCGGCTGTTCAATATCGGGGCGCGGCGGCCGGAAGCGCTGATGGACATGATCGCGGCGCTCGAACGGGCGATTGGGCGACGCGCGACCGTGGAGATGGCGCCGATGCAGCCCGGCGACGTCGAGGCGACGTGGGCCGATATGGACGCGCTCGAGGCGGCGGTCGGGTTTGCGCCGAGCGTGCCGCTCGAGGAGGGGATCGCGCGGTTCGTCGCGTGGTACCGCGATTTCTACGCGCCCGACGATGGCGCGGCGGGCGGGCCGGCCGGCGGCTGAGCGGCGCGGACGTCCGGCCGAGGCGGGGCCTTCCAATCTCTCTTAGCGACGCCGCCGCGGAGACGTGGCCGACAGCGGGTCAACGGGGCGCGGAGACCGCTCGGGCGGCGTCGCGCTTTTCGCGACGTTCGACGCCGCGCGCCGGCGCGACCGGGCGCCAGTCGACGCGCGTCTCGGCGCGGGCTTCCAACCGGCCCTCCGTCGCTCGATCGACCGCCGTCGCAGGGCGTCGCGGCGCGACCGCGCGGCCCTCGGATCCGCCGCCGTCGGCCTCGCGGCGCGGCGGTTTGGACATCTGGGCGAAGACGCCCGCCAACAGCTCCTCACGGCTCGGCGCCGAGGGCGCGGCCGCGTCGGCGCGGTTCTCGGCCGCGACGCGACGCCGGCGCGGCTGCGGGCAGAGCGCGTAACCGCCGAGCAGCGCCGCCAGCGGCGTGGCGGCGAGATGACGGCGGCTGTCGGCTTCGAGCGCGCCGTGCATCAGGGCCAGCCCGACAAACGCGCCGAGCAGGATCAGCCAGCGGCTGGGGTCGATGACCGCGCCTCGGGCGGCGAGCGCGATCGCGCCGAGGGTCGCGAGGATCAGCGTCGCCAGATAAGCGCCGTCGACGACCGCGCCGAGCCGCGCGCGCACCTCCGGGTCGGCGACCACCGCGCTTTGCGCCGAGGGGGCCGCGAGCGTCCAGTCGAGGAGATCCCGCTGGCTCGACCAGAGTTTGCGCATCTTTTCGGTCGCCGCGAACAGCGTCACCCCGAGCGGCGCTTCGGCGACGCGCGACCAGGCGAGCGACCGCGCCGCGACCTCCGCCTCGCCAAAGCTCGCTCTGGCTTCTGTCGGGCCGGCGTAGCCGACGGCCTCGAGGTCGGAGACGGCGAACGCCCCGCCCGAGGCTTGATTGACGCCGAACATCAGTTCGAAGCCGAGCGTGGGCGCGAGCTTGGCGACCACCGACACGTCGCGGTCGCGCTGCGCGATCAGAACGGGCGCGAGCGCCGCCGACGCGCCGACGGCGAGCGCCGCCATCGCGGCGACCAGCCGCGCCGAGCCTTTGAACGTGCGGCTTTTGATCAGCGCGATTCCCAGAACCCCGAATATGGCCGCCGCGAAGGCCGCGGCCGTCGGCTTGGTCAAGAACGCCATGGCGAGCAGCGCGCCGGCCAACAGGACGCTGAGGATCAGGCCGCGGCTGCGGTGACTGAGCACCAGATAGAGCCCGCCCAAAGCGAGCGGCCCGAACACCGCCTCGATGCTGGGCATGGCCCCGTAGACCACCGCCGCCGGCGTCAACGCGACCGCGGCGGCGGCCGCGAGCGCCGCCGACTTCACCTCGCTCAGCTGCCGGGCGATCAACCAGACCAGCGCGGTCTGCATCGTCCAGAGCGCGGCCGCGACGATCCGCGCGGCGTCGAGGTCGGGGCCGAACAACTTCACCGCCGTGGCGTAGACCGCTACGGCCATCGGCGCGGGAGACGAGAACAGAATTTCGAGCGAGGGTTCCGCGGCGAGCCGGCGGGCGGCCTCCCACTGCACGCCGAGGGCCCCGAAAGGCTGGGCGTCGATCCACGCGGCCCAGCCGATTTGCGCGCCGAAGGAGATCAGAAGCAGCGCCGCCAGCGCCCAGACGCCGCGCAACCGCGCCGCCAGCGCCAGCGCGGTGACCATCGACATCAAGGCGGCGCCGAGCAGCGGCAGGTCGCGCAGCTCCGGGGTCGCCGGGCCGAGCCGCGGCGCCGAGAGGCCGGCGTCGCCGATGGCCGCCGAGGCGGCGTAGAACGTCGCGACGCCGAGATACGCGGCGGCGAAGCCCGCCAAGATCCGCACCGTGTTCGAAGCAATCGCCCGCGCGGGTTCGGTCATCCGGTCACTCTCTCCGTGCGCCGCGCGACGAGACCCGTGGGCTGCGCCACGTTCGCCGCGCGCTCTGCCGCGCAACCCCCGCGCCGACGGGCGGGCGCGTCGCCCCCTCCGCCAGCCGCGAACCCGCGACGCTCTCTCCGACGCGCTGGATACACCAGCCGCGACGGCTAAGCCATCAGGGACTTCGCCAGAGCGTGACTCGGATCGCAGCGCCCGAGGGCGATGCGTCGTCGCTGGACAGGGCGTTGGGCGACCGGTTCGGAAAGAGACGCCGGCGCAACCGTGGCGCCGGCCGCGCCGATCACATGACGACCGCGGTCAGAATCATGAACAGCGTTCCGGCGACGATCACGCCCAGCGCGTAGGACGCGTAGGTCGCCGCGGTGTGATACATCGGATCGCGGTTCAGACCGTCCACCAGCTCGTAGAACGCCCGGTCTGCGTCGCTGCGGCGCCGGGCGCGCGCGGGCGCGCGGTGGATTCGCGCCGCCGGCTCGGCCGGAGCGAACGGGTGGCGGACGGGCATCGCGTCGGCCGTCTCGATTTTGGTCAGTTCAGTCATCGTTTTCTCCCATTCCCGAACGCGAAGTCGTAAGTCCGACGCGCAAGTCAAGATCCTTTCGGATCGCGATGCGCGCGATCGCGCCGACAAAGCCGAGATGGCGGTCATTCGTTAACAAAATCCGACCGCCGTCCGGGCTGCGCGGCGGCGAGGCGCCGCCGGCCCAGAGGCTGCGCTGAAATGGTCACAAAGGCGCCGCGGTCAGCGGGGGGCGTCCGGCACAGGGGCCGCCAAGCGAATCGGCCCCGTCGCGCGCGCCGGATCCACCGGCGCGCCGCGCTGCAGGGCGCGCACCCGTCCCGCCTTCGCCAGCGCCGCCGCTTCGGCTCGGGTCGCCGGCATCAGCGCGCGCCAGCCTTGGGGGTCGACCGCCCGGGCCGCCTCGGAGGGGCAGATCGACTTGTCAGGCCCCCGCGCGGCGGTCAGGCGCAGGATCGCGTCGGCCAACGCCGCTCGGGTCGCGGCCGGAGACGCCGTCCGAGACGCCGGCTGGGGCGCGTCGCGCCCGGACGCGTCGGCCTCTTCGTCGAACGGGTCAGGCACGGCTCGGTTCTCCCTCTCAACAAAACCCGCCGCGGGCGCTATGCCGAGCGCAACGCGGCCGGCGTCGGCGCGATCAACAAGGGAGGACTATCTCATGGAGGATCCGATCGTCATCGTGGGGGCCGCCCGCACGCCGATGGGCGGGTTTCAGGGCGAGCTTGCGCCGCTGAGCGCCGTCGAACTCGGGGCCGAGGCGATCCGCGCGGCGCTGGAGCGGGCCGGGCTCGCGGCCGACCAGGTCGACGAAGTGCTGATGGGCTGCGTGCTGCCCGCGGGGCAAGGCCAGGCGCCGGCGCGTCAGGCCGCCCACGGGGCCGGCGTTCCGTGGAGCGCGCCGGCCACCACCGTCAACAAAATGTGCGGCTCGGGCATGAAGACCGCCATGCTGGCCCATGACGCGATCGCCGCCGGGGCGGCCGACGTCATGGTGGCGGGGGGCATGGAGTCCATGACCAACGCGCCCCACCTCTTGCCCTCGGGCCGCACCGGGATCCGGATCGGCCACGGCCAGGTTCTCGACCATATGATGCTCGACGGGCTGGAGGACGCCTACGACCCCGGCCGCGCCATGGGAACCTTCGCCGAGGACTGCGCGGAGAAGTTTCAATTCACCCGCGAGGAGCAAGACGCCTATGCGCTGCGCTCGCTCTCGAACGCGCAGGCCGCCCAGGCCGAGGGGCGCTTCGCCGCCGAGATCGCGCCGGTGACCGCGAAGACCCGCAAAGGCGCGGCGGTGGTCGACAGCGACGAGCAGCCGCGCAACGCCCGCCCCGACAAGATCCCGCACCTGAAGCCCGCGTTTCGCGAGGGCGGGACCGTGACGGCGGCGAACGCGTCGTCGATCTCCGACGGCGCCGCCGCCCTGATCCTGATGCGGCGCTCCGAGGCGGAGAAGCGCGGCCTGCCGATCCGCGCCGTCATGCGCGGCCATGCGAGCCACGCGCAAGAGCCGAACTGGTTCACCACCGCGCCGATCCCGGCGATGCGCAAGCTGCTGGACAGGCTCGGATGGGCGGCGTCCGAGGTCGACCTTTGGGAGATCAACGAAGCCTTCGCGGTGGTGCCGATGGCGGCCGCGCGGGAACTCGACATTCCCCGCGACAAGCTCAACGTCAATGGCGGCGCCTGCGCGCTCGGCCACCCGATCGGCGCGTCCGGCGCGCGGATCTTGGTCACGTTGCTCCACGCGCTGGAGGATCGCGACTTGA
>CAZBIG010000124.1:0-8002 GCA_964491865.1 uncultured Neomegalonema sp.
GCGGGCGGACCGACGTGCCGAAGATCGTCGACTGGTACATGCAGGGCAAGATCGAAATCGATCCGATGATCACCCACACCCTGTCGCTCGACGAGATCAATAAGGGCTTCGATCTGATGCATGGCGGCGAGAGCATCCGCTCGGTCGTCGTCTACTGATCGCCCGGCCTGGGACCGCGCCGCGACAGCGCGCGGAAGATTGCGCCTAATCGCGCGCGACGCGTGGCGCCGCCCTGTTCTCGGCGCCATTGTCTGGCCGCGATCGGCCATGCGGATGTCCTTCCGCCGCCGCCAGAGCCCCGCCGCTCGCGAGGAACACCGGAGCGTCTCGTGTCCCGCAGTTATTGTCACCGGACCCTGGCCAACCGCCGTCAGGCGATCGCCCGCTGCGCCGGCGCGGTCGTGGCGCCGGCGCTCGTTTCGGGCTGCACCGCCGCCGGGGTGCTTTCCGAATTCGATCGCGACGCCGACGCCAAACGCCGCGCCTTGACCGAAGGCAACGTCGAGGCGCTGCGGGACCAGGGCCGCGCGCTGTTGGTGGCCAACCTCGCGGCGCGCTTCGGGCGGCCCGACGATGTCGGCGACGTGCGCGGCGACGCGGCGCTGAGCCTGACCTTCGGTCGGTTGGGCGAGACCTATCGCTCCGAGACCATCGCCAGCCGCATCGGCGTGCTCGGCCTCGAGCCCTGGTATGTGGGCTCGGTTCGGGCCGGGACCTATTTTCTGGTGAGTTTCGCCGTAACGCGCCGGACCGAGAAATATTCAGCCTCTCCCGGATTGCCGACCTTCCTCGACCCGCAAAAATCTCCGGCGATTATCGAGTTCAAGCTCGAGCCCGGAGACGTTGCGTATTTGGGCCATGTGCTGATGCATCTGGATCCGATCCGGCGCGAATACTTTATCGAGACGCAGTCTTTACCGACAGCGGCGCGGGACACGCTGGAAGCCGAGCGTCCGGGTCTGGCCGGCGATTTGGGGGAAAAGCTGTTCCGCTGCAACGGCTGTCCACGCTTCTGAGGCCGCCCCGGCGTCGCGCTGGCCGCCGAGCTCGGTTCGCGGCAGCGTCGCGGCTGAAGCGCGAACGGGGGGCGAGGGAGAGGGGACGGTGGACACGCTGTCGATTTGGCTTTGGATCGCGGCCGGTCTGGCCGGCTTGGCGCTCGGCGGCGATCTCGTGGTGCGCGGCGGCGCGGCGGCGGCGCGGCGGCTGGGGATCTCGCCGCTGATCGTCGGGGTGGTGCTGATGGGCTTCGGCACGTCGCTGCCCGAGCTGGTGACCTCGGTTCAGAGCGTCCTGGCGAACGCGCCGGGCATCGCCATCGGCAATGTCGTCGGCTCGAACATCGCCAATCTGCTGCTGATCGCCGGGGCCGCCGCCGCGATCGGGGGCGTCGCCTGCGAGCCGGCGCTGATCCGACGCGACGCGCCGGCGCTGGCGCTCTCGACCGTCGCCCTGGCGGCGTTGCTGGCGTTCGACCTGCTGACCCCGCTGGCGGGCGTGGCGCTGGCGGCGGGGTTGCTCTTTTACCTCTGGGGCGCGGTGACGGGCGCGGCCACAGGGGACGCCGAACCGCCGCCCATGCCGGGCGCGCTCGGCCCGAGCCTGCCGACGGCGTTGCTGCTGTTTCTATTGGGCCTTTTGGCGTTGCTGGTCGGCGCCTATTGGCTGGTCGACGGCGCGACCGCCCTGGCGCGGGCGGCGGGGCTGTCCGAAGCGCTGATCGGCGTGACCATCGTCGCCGTCGGCACGTCGCTGCCCGAGCTGGCGGCGACCTTGGCGGCCGCCAGCCGGGGCCGAACGGACCTCGCGATCGGCAACGTCTTCGGCTCTAACGTGTTCAACAGTCTTGCGATCATCGCGGCGGCGACCTGGACGGCGCCCTTCGGCGCCGAGCCGCTGACCGCCCCGGCGCCGACGCTGGCGGTGGATGTTTGGGCGATGCTCGGGGCCACCGCGCTGGTGATCGGCTTCGCGCTGAGCCGGCAGCGCATCTCTCAGGGCGAGGGGCTGATCCTTTTGGGACTTTATGCGCTGTTTCTGCTGCTCACGGCTTTCAACGAGATGTGAGCGGCGCGTCCAAGCGTTGCCGAATCGGTCGCGGCCGATCACTTGACGCCGCAGGGGCGCGCCGTCGCGCGCGCCGCGCCCGGTCTCAGGAAGGGGATCCCAATGACGTGGCGTCCGCCCTATCGCGTCGCCGCAGCGGCGCTGGCCCTTTCGCTGGCCGCCTCCGCCGTTCGCGCCGAGGACGTGATCGACGCGCCGAGCTTTGACGGCGCCTATGAGGGCGGCGAGCGGGTCGACGGCCCAGAGGCGCCGGCGGCGTCGACCGCTCAGGCCGGCGGGGCGCTGCCGCAGCCGGGCGCCCTGTCGGGCGACGACGCGCTGATCGCGCTTCTCGACGCGGCGCGGGACGGTTCGGGCGACCCGGATCTGCCGTATGTCTTGGTTCGTCTGAAGCGCGCGTTGGGCGAGCAGGATCTGATCGGGTTTCTCGACCTCGTCGACCCCGCCTTTTTCAACGAGCGCTTCGTCGCGACGGCGGGGGAGGCGCGGTCCCCGGGCGAGGCGCTGGCGGCCTTCGCCTGCGGCTTTCTCGGGGTCTGCGACGTCGCCAAACGCTATGGGTTCGCCGATGTGGTGTCGATGCGGCTGATTTCGGTCGGGCGCATGGACACGCCTCTCGATCAGCCCGTGCCGGTGGTCATCGAGCTGCGGATGTGGGACGGCGTGCTGATCCAGAGCGAAATCCTCTACAGCCGCCAGAGTTATCGGCTTTCCTCGGGCGGGGGCTGAAGCCCGATCCGCCTTTCGCGCTGAAAGACGAACAGGCCCGCGGCGACGATCAACGCGACGCCGGCCCAGGTCGCGGATCCGGCGGCGCTGCGCGGATCGGGAAAATCGCCGAACACCAGCCAGCCGAGCGCGGTCGCGCTCACGATCTCGAGATATTGGAACGGCGCCAGCGTGGCCGCCGGCGCGTCGCGAAACGCGAACACCACCAGCATGTGGGCGGCGGTCCCGATCAGACCCATGGCGCCCAACAGCGCCCACTGATCGGGACGCAGCGCGATATGGCTGAGCGCGCGGACGACGTCGCTCTCGACGCCCGAGGCCGACAGCCAGGCCCCGGCCAGCATCAGGGCGCCCATGGCGCCGGCGGCGGACGCGGCGGCCCAGAATTGCAGCGCCCAAGGGTCCTCGCGCGCCGCCGCTTTGGTCAGGAGCAGGTAAAAGGCGAAGCAGAGCGCCGCGCCGAGCGGCAACGTCGCCGACCAGCCGAGCGCGCCGGCGCCGGGCCGGATGATGAGCAGCGCCCCGATCAGCCCCGCCGCCACGGCGCTCAAGCGCCGCCAGCCGATGCGCTCGCCCAGGAACAGCGCCGACAGCAGGGTCAGGATCAACGGTTCGACGAAGAAGATCGCCACCGTCTCGGCCATCGGCATCACCTGGAGCGACGCGAAAAAGAAGATGCTCGCGCCGGCGATCAGCAATCCTCGCCCGAGCATGAGCGCCGGGCGGGTCAGGCGCAGCGCGCGCCAGCCGCCGAGCGCGATCACGACCGGGGCCAGCGCCGCGATCTGGATCAGGAAACGGTAGAAGACGAGTTGCACGGCCGGCGCGGCGGGATCGCCGGTCCCGAGCGTTTTGGCGATCGCGTCCATGCCCGGGATCATCAGCGTCCCCAACGCCATCAGCGCGATCCCGCGACCGGCCTGCGGGTCGAGCGTCACGGGGGGCGCGGCGGCGGGCCGGCCGGGTTTAGAGAACGACATGGAGCCTCGACGGTTGACACGAGATGCGACGCGGGCGGGCGGGGGGCGGAAGCGCCGAGCGGGGAGCCCCGACCTGAAAGCCCCGACCTGAAAGCCCGACCTGCCAGCCCCCACGGCCGCGCTTTGCGCGCCGGCTTGGCGACATTAGGCTCGCGACGCCGAGCGGCCTAGCCGCCGCGACGACGCGTCGGGCGCGCCCCGGCGTCCGTCGCGTTTGACGCTGAAAAGTAAGGGCCAGAATGTCTTCGTTGGAAACAATTTCGACCGCGCTCTGTTTCGAAGGGACACAAGGCGTTTATCGCCATGCGTCGCGGGCCTGCGGCGCGCCCATGACGTTCGGGCTCTATCTGCCGCCGCAAGCCGCAGAGGGGCCCGTTCCGATCCTGTGGTGGCTGTCGGGTCTCACCTGCACCCATGAAAACGCGATGACCAAGGCGGGGGCCCAGCGCGCCGCGGCCGAGCACGGGCTGGCGCTGCTGTTTCCCGACACTTCGCCCCGCGGCGACGGCGTTCCCGACGACGAGGCCTATGATCTCGGCCAAGGCGCGGGCTTTTACGTCGACGCGACCGAGGCCCCCTGGGCCGCCGCGTTCCAGATGCGCCGTTATCTGCTCGAGGACCTGACCGAGGCGCTCGCGGCGTTTCCCGTCGATTTGTCGCGGCAGGGCGTCTCGGGGCATTCGATGGGCGGCCATGGCGCGCTGACCCTCGCCTTGGCGGATCCGGCGCGCTGGCGCAGCCTGTCGGCCTTCGCCCCGATCGCCAACCCGAGCGCGTCGGTCTGGGGCCGGAAGCAGCTCACCGCGTATCTCGGCCCCGACGAAACGCGCTGGGCGCCGTATGACGCGGCGCGGTTGATGGCCGAGCGCGGATGGCCTCGCGAGGTGCTGGTCGATCAGGGGGCCGCCGATCCGCATCTCGACAAGCTCGCCCCGGACGCGCTGGAGCGCGCCGCTCAGGCGGCGGGCGTCGCTCTGACGCTGAACCGGCGCGCCGGCTATGACCACTCTTACTTCTTCGTGGCCAGTTTCATGCATCAACACGTCGCGTGGCATGCGGCGCGTCTCGGCGTCGGGTCGGGGGCCTAGGAAGGCTGCGGCTCTGACGCGTTTACGGGCGGCCGCGCGAGCGGAACGACGACGGAGGTCGCCCGATGCTGAAGTCCCTGAAGCGGCTGTTCGGCCGCGGCAAACACGCCGCCGACGGCGCGGCGGCCCCGACGACGCCGCAGCCGGCGGAGCCGCCGGCCCCGCCGCGCGCGACGCCCGATCCGCTCGACGCTGGGCCGCCGCCGCTGACCGAGCCGCTGCCCGAGCGCCCGGACGCGCCCGCCACGGCCCCTGTGACCGAGCCCGCCGCGGAAGATCCGTCGGCGTCGCCGCGGGACCCAAGCGCGATCGAACGGGTCCTGACCGAGCTGGCGGCCGATCCGGCGGAAAAGGCCGCCGCGACCGGACCGCTCAGCGTGCCCGCGATCTGGCGGCGTCCGCGCGCCAATCGGATGTTCCACGAGGCGTTGCCGCCGCTGGTGATCGCGGCCATGACCGGCCGCCGGCTGCGCAACGCGCCCGCCGTCGCCGAGGAGGAGCGCCTGCTCGCCGGCGCCGAGCTGTCCGACAAGATCTCCGGCGGGCTGGTCCACGTCTGGGGCGCCGGCGTCGCCGGCATGCGGCCGGCCCCGCGCGCCGCCGCGCCGCGTTTCACCGCGCCCGAGACCGGGGCGCTGTTCGTGCACGCCGCGCGGGGCCCGGAAACGGCCGCCGCGCTCGACGCCGCCGGCTTGGACGCGCCGAGCGTGTTCGGCGATCCCATCTGGTTCGCGCCGCGCTTGTTCGATCTCGAGGGGGTCGAGAAAACCGTGGAGCTCGGCGTGTTGCGCGCCGCGCGTCCGGGCCGCGACGACGCCGCCGAAGCCCCGAGCGAGCCCGCGCCGTCGGCCGAGATCGGCCCGGTCCGCTTTATCGATTTGGATTGCGCGCCGACGATCGAGGCGTGGACCGCCAAAGCCCGCGAAATCGCGCGCTGTAAGAGGGTCCTCAACACCGTCGCCGCGATGACCCCGTTCCTCGAAGCGATGCGCTTGCCGAACGCGTTGACCGCCCCGGGGCGCGGCGGCGGGAAGCGGATCGCGCTCGACGATCCGACCATCAGCCCGCTGGCGCGGGATCTGTTCGGCGGGCTCGGCGAAACCGACGCGCTGCTCTACCAAACGCGGCCGCGCGCGGAGATCGATTATGACGACGTGATCGCGGCGATCGACGCGCTTTGGCGGCCCTGCGCCTATGATCCGGGGCCGTTTTTCGAAGCGGCGCCCTTCGAAGTGACGGTCGATCTCGCCGATCCGCGCTGGCCGTGCCCGGGTTCGCTCGCCGAGGCAGAAGCCGGCGAGGCGTCGACGCCGAGCCCGAGCGGGCTGCCGCCCGAGGCCGCGCCGAACGGTCGGGTCGCGCCGAAGCGTTCGGCCGATCGCGAAGCCGAGCCCGGCTCGGACCAGCCTGTCACGCGCCCCGGATCCACGGGGCCCTGAACGGGACGGCGCTTCGGGCGAAAAATCGCGCCCGCCAACCGCGCCGCCGGCCGGCGCCGCCGAGACGCTGCTCTGGACAGCGTCCCGGTCCTCCTTAGGGTGTCGTCGACACGTTAGGGAGAACGCCGCCATGCCGCTCGATCATGAACTCGCCAGCCGTCTGGACGAGGCCGCGCTGCTCAAAACCGACGCCTATGTCGACGGGGCCTGGATCGGGGCCGACGACGGCGCGCGGTTCGCGGTGACGAATCCCGCCACCGGGGCCGTCATCGCCGAGGTCGCGGACCAGGGCGCCGTCGAGACCGAACGCGCCGTCGCCGCCGCCTACGCCGCCTGGAAGCCTTGGGAGGCGAAGACCGCGAAGGAGCGCGGCGCGGCGCTGCGCGCCTGGCGCGACCTGATGATGGCGCATCAAGAGGATCTCGCGCGGATCGCGACCGCCGAATGCGGCAAGCCGCTCGCCGAGGCGCGCGGCGAAGTGGCCTACGCCGCCTCGTTTCTGGAATGGTTCGCCGAAGAGGCCAAGCGCGCCTATGGCGACGTGATCCCGACCCATCAGGCGGATAAGCGGATCCTGGTGCTGAAACAGGCGGTGGGCGTGGTCGGCGCGATCACGCCTTGGAATTTTCCGTTGGCCATGATCACGCGGAAAGTCGCGCCGGCGTTGGCGGTCGGCTGCCCGGCGGTGGTCAAACCGGCCGAACAAACGCCCTTGTCCGCCTTGGCGCTGGCCGAACTCGCTGCTCGGGCGGGGGTGCCGAAGGGCGTGTTCAACGTCGTCACGGGGCAGGACGGCCCGGCGATCGGCAAAGCGCTGACGGGCGACGACCGGGTGCGCAAGATCACCTTCACCGGCAGCACCGAGGTCGGCCGCATCCTGATGGGCGCGGCGGCCGCCACGATCAAAAACGTCAGCCTCGAGCTGGGCGGCAACGCGCCCTTTCTCGTGTTCGACGACGCCGACATCGACGCGGCGGTCGAGGGGGCCATGGCGTCGAAGTTCCGGAACGCGGGCCAGACATGCGTCTGCGCGAACCGCATTTACGCGCAAGACGGCGTTTACGACGCGTTTGTCGAGAAGCTGGCGGCGCGCGTCGCGGCGTTGAAGGTCGGCGACGGGGCCGAAGCGGGCGTCGAGATCGGTCCGTTGATCGAGCAGGCGGGCGTCGACAAGGTGCGCGCGCATCTCGACGACGCCACCGGCAAAGGGGCCCGGGTGGTCACCGGCGGCGCGCCGCATCCGGCGGGCCCGCTGTTCTTCCAGCCGACGGTGCTGGCCGACGTGACCGCCGAGATGCGGGTGGCCCGCGAGGAAACCTTCGGCCCCGTCGCGCCGGTGTTCCGGTTCCGCGACGAGGCCGAGGCGATCGCCGCCGCCAACGCCACCGAATTCGGCCTCGCCGCCTATTTCTACGCGCGGGATCTCGGCCGGGTGTGGCGCGTCTCGGAGGGGCTGGAATACGGCATGGTGGCGGTGAACGCCGGCGTGTTGTCGACCGAGGTCGCGCCGTTCGGCGGGGTGAAGCAGTCGGGTCTCGGCCGAGAGGGCTCGAAATTCGGCCTCGATCCGTTCGTCGAGGTCAAATACGTGCTGATGGGCGGGCTTTGAGCCTCGGCCCGTTCTCGCGGCGGGCCCGTCGCGGGACGGGAGAGGCGGCGCGCGCCGGGGGGCGGCGATGAGCGGGCGCGCGGGCGGCCC
>CAZBIG010000125.1:0-7911 GCA_964491865.1 uncultured Neomegalonema sp.
CTTGCCGCGCAACGGCAGCACGGCCTGGGTGGCCCGGTCGCGGCCCTGCTTCGCCGAACCGCCGGCCGAGTCGCCCTCGACCAGGAACAGCTCCGATTTCGCCGGATCGCGCTCTTGGCACTGAGCGAGCTTTCCAGGCAGGGACGCGACGTCGAGCGTGCTCTTTTTCCGCGTCAGCTCGCGCGCCCGCCGCGCCGCTTCCCGCGCCAGAGCGGCCTCGACGATTTTTTGCAGCACCACGCGGCGCTCGCGCGGATTTTCTTCGAACCATTCGCGAAGCTTCTCGTGCACGAGCGCTTCGACCGCGGGCCTGACCTCGGAGGAGACGAGCTTGTCCTTGGTCTGGCTCGAAAACTTCGGGTCCGGCACTTTCACCGACAGCACGCAAGTCAACCCTTCGCGCGCGTCTTCGCCTGACAGGGTGACCTTCTCCTTCGACGCCGCCTCGCCGGCGAACGCGTTCATCGCCCGGGTCAGCGCCCCGCGGAACCCCGCCAGGTGCGTGCCGCCGTCTTTCTGCGGGATGTTGTTGGTGAAGGTCAGCACATTCTCGTGGAAGCCGTCGTTCCACCACAGCGCGACGTCGACGCTGATGCCGTTTTCTTCGCCGCGGATCACGATCGGGGCGTCGAACAGCCCCTGTTTCGACCTGTCGAGATGTCGGACGAACGCCTCGACGCCGCCCTCATAGTACAGCTCTTCGACCACCGGCTCGACGCCGCGGGCGTCGGTCAGCCGGATGCGCACGCCCGAGTTCAAGAAAGCGAGTTCACGCAGCCGATGTTCGAGGGTTTTCAGCACGTATTGCGTGTTGGTGAAGACCGCTTCGGAGGCGTGGAACGTGACCTCGGTGCCGCGACGGCCCTCGGCCGGGCCGACGACCTCGAGCGGCGCGACGGTGTCGCCGTCTTCGAAACGCACGTAATGCGCTTTGTTCTCGCGCCAGATCCGCAGCTCGAGCCAATCGGACAGCGCGTTCACCACCGACACGCCGACCCCGTGAAGACCGCCCGAGACCTTGTAGGAATTCTCGTCGAACTTACCGCCCGCGTGCAGCTTGGTCATGATGACCTCGGCCGCCGAGACGCCCTCTTCCGGATGGATGCCGGTCGGAATGCCGCGGCCATTGTCAGTAACGGTGACCGAGCCGTCGGCGTTGAGCGTGACGGTGACCAAGTCGGCGTGGCCCGCCAACGCCTCGTCGATCGCGTTGTCGACGACCTCGTAGACCATATGATGCAGACCGGACCCGTCGTCCGTGTCGCCGATATACATTCCGGGCCGCTTGCGCACCGCCTCGAGCCCGCGCAGCACTTTGATGCTGTCGGCCCCATAGGTTTCGTTATCAACAGGCTCGGAAGCGGATGAAGTCGCCATGCGGATCCAACGGTTGCGAGAATTGTCAGACTGCGGGTACGGGCGCTGTCTAAACCGTTCGTTAATTTAGCAAGTTCGGCGCGCGGCTTGAAAGCGATTTCGGAACGATCGGCGTGGAATTGCGCCAAACGGCCACGTTTTAGCGTCGCACCGCCGCGCTCAAGGCGTTGCGCCCCTGCGCGCTCTGGCGCCGGCGGGGCCTTCGGGGTAGGGCCTTCGGGCCTCAACGGAGGAGCGTCATGCGCCCGATCGTCACCTTCTGGACCGGCCCCCGCCTGCGCGATCTCGACCATCTGTGCGTGCGCAGCTGGCTCGAGATGGGCCATCCGGTGAAGTTCTTCAGCTATGAACCGGTCGCGAACGTGCCGCCCGGCGTGATCATGCGCGACGCCGCCGAGATTATGGACCGCCGGCAGCTCTACGACGACGCGCCCGAGCTGAAGGCGAAACCGTTCACGATCGCGAACCTGTTCCGGCTCGCCCTGCTGATGAAGGGCGAGGGCGTGTGGTGCGACAGCGACTATGCGATGCTGCGGCCGCTGCCGGAATTCGACGATTTCCTCGTGGGACGCGAGCAAAACGGCAAGTTATGCAACGCCATCCTGTGGTTTCCGCCCGAACACCCGCTGATGCCGACCGTGATCGAGCATTATCTGTCGCGCGGCATGCCGCCCTGGAGCTATGCGAAGCCGCGTTGGAAACGGTTCCTCCGCCGCATCTCGGGCGGCGGCGCGAGCCTGGACGACTACCCCAAACATCAATGGGGACGGCACGCCCTGGAATATTATGTGGATCGCGCCGGGCTGGGAGACAAGGCCAAGGGATACAAAGCTTTCTACTACCCAGTTATTTATGACGACTATCTTTTTGTGCAAAAACCTTATCAGCACATTGTCGACGACCCGGAAGTCTATGGCATACACATCTTCTACAAGAAAAAGCACAGCTATGATGCGGCCGGCCCCGGCAGTTTCGTCGGTTGGCTGAAGGAACGCTACGGCGAAACCCTGGAGCCGGCGGCCTGAGCGGTTCGGCGCGCCCAGAGCAACGCCCCCAGATCGGCGCGTTAGAGTTTCAGCGTCCCGCTTGCAGCGGTCAGGTCGCCGCGGTCAGGTCGCCGCGGGCGGAGCGCCGCGCCCCGGGTCAGAGCGCCAAAATCTGAGCCCGCGCGCCCAGCGTTTCGAACAATTCCGCCCCGGCGCCGGTCATCCAGGCTTGCGCGCCCAGGCCCACGATCTCGTCGTACAACGCCGCGCGTCGACCCGCGTCGAGATGGGCGGCGACCTCGTCCAGCAGCAGGATCGGCGGCGCGCCCGTGTCCGCCGCGAGGGCGCGGGCGCTGGCGAGGGTCAGGCTGATCAACAACGCTTTCTGCTCGCCGGTCGAGCACTGGGCCGCCGCCACGCCTTTTTCGGCGAAGGCGGCGTTCAGATCCACGCGGTGCGGGCCGACGAGCGCGCGTCCGGCCGCCGCGTCGCGCCGGCGGGCGCGGGCCAGCGCCTCTGCCAGGGCGTCCGCCTCGGGTTCGGCGGACAGACCGGCGGCGCGGGTCGCGGCGGCGTCCTCCAGCGCGACGGCGGCGGTCGGAAAGGCGCTGTCCGCCTCGGCCTGCGCGCGCGCCCAGCGCTTGACCATCGCCGCCCGCGCCCGGGCCATCCCCGCCCCCGCCTCGGCCATGCGCCGTTCGAGCGCGTCGAGCCAGGCCGGCGCCGCGCCGCCTTCTTTCAGCAGACGGTTCCGCTCGCGCATCGCCTTTTCGTAGACCGCGGCGCGTTCGGCGTGTTGCGGTTCGAAAATCAACGCCGACCGGTCGAGGAACGGGCGCCGCTCCGAGGCGCCTTCGATCCAGAGCCGGTCCATGGCCGGCGTCAGCCAAATCATGCCGAGCAGCGCGCCCAGGGCCGTCTGCGGAACCGCTTGCTGGTCAATCGTCACGGCGCGCCGGCCGCCGTCGCGCAGATCCACCGTCACCGACGCGTCATGGGCTTCGCCCCGCGAGAGCAGGCGCGCGCGCACCGACCATCCGATCGGGTCGGGCCGCCCCGCGATGGCCTCGGCCGAGGCCCCGCGCAAGCCGCGGCCGGGCGCGAGCATCGAGACGGCCTCGAGGATATTGGTTTTTCCGACGCCGTTCGGACCGTGCAGGGCGACGGGGCGACCGTCTGCCTCGACCTCGAACGCCGCATGGTTCCGGAACCGCGCCAGCGTCAGCTTCGCGATCCGCGTGGCGGCCGGCGCTCCCCGGTCGGCGAACCGCTCGATCAGGCTGCGCTCCGCCGCCACGGCCTCGGCCCTAGACCCGCATCGGCATCACGACATAGATCGCCGATTGATCATCGCCCTCGCGCACCAGGGTCGGCGAGTTCGGATCCGAGAACAGGAACACCGCCTGCTCGTGATCGATCTGGTCGGCGATCTCCATGAGATATTTCGAGTTGAACCCGATCTCGATCGCCTCGCCGTCGTACGAGACCTCGAGCTCGTCCGACGCGCTGCCGCTGTCGGGGCTGTTGACCGACAACAACAATCGGCCGGGCTCGAGCGCCATCTTCACCGCGCGGGTGCGCTCGGACGAGACGGTCGCGACGCGGTCGACCGCTTTGGCGAACAGGTCGGCGTCGATCCGCAGCGTCAGCGCGTTCCCGGTCGGGATCACGCGCGAATAATCGGGAAAGGCGCCGTCGATCACCTTCGAGGTCAGGACCACGCGCTCGTTCGAGAAGCGTATCTTGGTCTCGGAGACCGCGATCTCGACCGAATCCTGCGCATCATCGAGCAGCTTGCGCAACTCGGTCACCGTTTTGCGCGGCACGATCACGTCCGCCATGCCTTCGGATCCCGCCGGAAGCTCCGTGTCGATCCGCGCCAACCGGTGACCGTCCGTCGCCACAGCCCGCAGCACCTTGCCGGCGTCGCCCTCGGCGATGTGGAAATAGACACCGTTCAGGTAATAGCGCGTCTCTTCGGTCGAGATGGCGAACTTCGCTTTGTCGAACAGCCGCCGGATCGCCGCCGGCGCGGCTTGGAACCGGACGTCGAACTCGGCCGACGCCATGACCGGAAAATCCTCTTTCGGCAGGGTGGCCAGCTGGAAGCGCGATCGTCCGGCCGCGATCGTGAGACTGCCGTTGTTGTCGGCCGTCATGGCGACGTCGGCCCCGTCCGGCAGCTTGCGCACGATTTCGTGCAGCATATGCGCCGAGACCGTCACCGCTCCGGGCTTTTCGACCCGCCCGCCCAGGCGCTCGACGATTTCGATGTCGAGATCGGTCGCCTTGACCGACAGCCCGTCGGGCGTCGCCTCCATCAACAGGTTCTGCAGAATGGGAATGGTGTTCCGGCGCTCGACGACGCTTTGGGCGCGGCCGGTCGCTTTGAGCAATTCGCTGCGTTCGACAAAGACTTCCATGCCGCGCTCCGCCTCATGACCACGATCGGGCTCAGCAGCTTAGCGGCGGGCGCCGGCCGGGTCATCCCCGGAGAAGCAGGCGACGGCGGCATAAATCGCGCCGCCGTCGCCTGGCGCCGAGCGCTTAAACGCTTTCGAGCTTCTGGCGGAGCCGCTCGACGTCATCGTCGAAAGCGCTGTCCGTGGCGCGCAGCTCTTTGATTCGCTTCACCGCGTGGAGCACAGTCGTGTGATCGCGCCCCCCGAAACGCTGGCCGATTTCGGGCAGCGACCGCGGCGTCAGCTCTTTGGCGAGATACATCGCCACCTGTCGCGGCCGCGCCACAGACCGCGAGCGGCGGCTCGAGGACATGTCGGTCAGCCGGATGTTAAAATGCTCGGCGCAGGCGCGCTGGATCTCGTCGATCGAGACTTTGCGGTCCGTTGAGCGGAGCAGGTCGGACAGCTCGCGCTGCGCGAGTTCGATGGTGGCGGGGCGCCCCATCAACACCGCCTTGGCGAACAGACGATTGAGCGCGCCCTCGAGGGTCCGAATGTCGGTCGAGATCCGATGCGCGAGGAAATCCAGCACCTTGGCGTCGACCTCGAGCCCCGGCGTGCTGTCGACGGCGGTTTCGGACTTTTTCTGCAGAATGCCGAGGCGCAGCTCGTAATCCGGCGCGTGGATGTCGGCGACCAGCCCCCAACTCAGGCGCGAGCGCAGCCGATCGTCGAGCCCTTCGAGGTTTTGCGGCGAGCGGTCCGCCGACAGCACGATCTGCCGGTGCTTGTCCGCGAGCGCATTGAAGGTGTGAAAGAACTCCTCTTGGGTCCGCTCTTTGCCGATGATGATCTGCACGTCGTCGATCAACAAAATATCGACCGAACGGAAGATCTCCTTGAACGTCTCCAGGGTGTTGTGCCGAAGCGCGTGCAGGAATTCGTTCAGAAACGTCTCGGAAGACAGAAAGAGATAGCGCTCTTCGGGAAACAGCTGCTGGCGGCGGTGCACGATCGACTGCATCAAGTGCGTCTTTCCGTGACCAGGCGCGCCGTAGATGAACAGCGGATTGAAGGGCGCGGACGGATCTTCGGCGACCCGCTTGGCCGCCGCGTGCGCGAATTCGTTCGAGCGCCCGACGACGAAATTGTCGAAGGTGCAGCGGCCGTTTAGGCTCAAATTGCTGAGCTCGATCAACCGCTCGGCTTCGGCGTTGTTCCGCGGGGCGGCGGGGATCTTACGCGCCTGCGAGATCGCGGGGGGCCGGTTGCGGGTGGTCACGGCGGCGGCGCTGTTCGCGGCGACGCCGTTGACGGACAGGGCCGCCTGCGCGCGGGCCGCGGCGGCGCCGTCGGCGATCGCCGCCGATCTGGCGCGCACGCTGTACTCGACCCGTTCGACATTCGGGGCCGTGGCCTTCCACAGCGCCTTGATCTTATCGCCGAAGGAGTTTCGGACGCGGTCCCGGACGAAAGGCGTCGGGGCGCCGAGGGTGACGACGCCTTGTTCGATCTTGTCCACTCGCAGCAGCGCGATCCAGCTGGAGAAAGTCGCGTCGCCCACCTCGACCCGAAGCGCCGACTTCACATCCTCCCACTGACGATAGCATTGAGCGTCCGCCGTCATAAGCGTCCCCCACGGTTTGAGTTGACAGAAAATGGTGATCGATCCAGCGCGCCCGGGGCGCGCTAGCTTTGCCGCCAGGGCAGGCCGTCGCGCTTCCAACCGTTGAGTTCGGCCCGGCGGCCTGTCGACGGATTGAGATCGCCCTCGAAGCCGGTCGCGACGTTGTAGAACGTCAGCGGCCGCTCGAGACCCGCGATTTCGGAAGCGGTCGTCCCGGCGATCGCGGCGTCGCGCGATCGCTGCCCGGAACGACAGATGAAAAACACGTCCGAGGCGTCGTTCGCCGCGATTTCAGCGGCGAGGCGCGCGAAGAAATCGGGATTGAGCCCCATGTCTGGAAAACGCTTCCATTCAATGGTCCACCCGGCCTTCGACGCCGCGCTCAGGTCCGCCAAACCGACGAACGCCCACTCGGCGGAGGTGCGCACATCGACCAGATGCGCACTAGACTTTTCTTTAATATGTCGCCACGCTTCGCTGGGCTCCACGTCTCCAGCAAAGGCGACTACGCCCGTACCAGGCATCGCGCCGCTCCTCGTCCCTCTCTCACCAACCATCTAGAACGAAGAATTCAGCGTCGTAAACCCTCTTTTTTCTGCCGAAATCGACCAAAAAAGAGTTGCACGGCCAATAAAAGGGCAACCGATCGCCCTGATGTCCAAGACTGGTTTTTGGGAAGGATTCGCCCAGCCGCCGCCGCGCGATGTTGTGAAACTGTTAGAGTGGCGGAGGGCTTTCGGCAACCGGAACAGACCGGTTGTCACAAACGCAAAAGCGCCCACTGGGGCGCCCGCGCTACACTGATCCGAAAAGAGCCAAGTCGCCACCGCGCGTGTCGCGCTGCGCCGCCGCTCAGCGCGGCAGCGGCGTCATGGACTTAACCCGCGCCGCCAAGCGAGACACCTTCCGGCTGGCCGTGTTCTTGTGGAGCACGCCCTTCACTACGCCGCGCATGATCTCGGGCTGCGCCGCCGCCAACGCGCCCCGCGCCTTTTCGCTGTCGCCCGAGGCGATGGCCTCTTCCACCTTCCGGATAAAGGTGCGGATGCGGCTTTTGCGCGCCTGGTTGATCACAGTCCGCTTGGCGGTCTGGCGAACGCGTTTGCGCGCCTGGGGCGTATTGGCCATGCCCGGGTATTCCTTTGTCGAACGGCGCGCGCAGGCGCTCGTCGACCCCTGCGCGCAATCATGAAGCGCGTTTGTTATCGACTGCGCCGCCCCTGATCAAGCGCGCTCAGCGGTCGCGGAACTGGGGCGGCCGCTTTTCGACGAAAGCCGCCATGCCTTCCTTTTGATCCTCGGTCGCGAACAGGGCGTGGAACAGGCGGCGCTCCGCCCGAACCCCTTCGGACAGCGTGGTCTCGTAGGCGCGGTTCACCAGCTCTTTCACCGCCATGGTCGCGATCTGCGACTTTTCGGCGAGCTTGCCCGCGATCTTCAGCACCTCTTCCACCAGATCGTCCGCCGGGATCACCCGGCTGACCAGGCCGCAGCGCTCGGCCTCGGCCGCGTCCATCAT
>CAZBIG010000126.1:0-7876 GCA_964491865.1 uncultured Neomegalonema sp.
GGCCGCCTCGGCGGGCGCGTCGATCGCCTCGGGCTCCTCGGCCGCGTCGGCGCCCGCCGCCGCCTCGGCCGGCTCGGGCTCGGGCTCGCGGATCTCGATCTCGGCCGTCATTTGATAGACGATGAAGAAGCTTTCGATCTCAACCGGATCGACCGAGGTCTCCAGCTTCAGCTTCCACGAGATCTGACAGTCGAGCGGATCATGCTCGTCGAGCGGCGGCCACTCGCCGACCGCTTCGACCTGGACCGCGCCCAGCTTTTTCAAAGCTCGGATCAGCCGCAGCGGGTCATGCCCGGACCGAATGAAGTCGGGCCCCGGCGACAGCAGGATCTCGACGTCGCGCAAAGGTTCTTCCTCGGCGTCGTCGTCGGCGGGCTCGGAGGACGCCTCGGGCGCGTCCGCCGGCTTGGCCGCGTCGTCCGCCGACGCCGCCGCGTCCTCGGGCCCGTCGGCGTCCGGATCGCGCGGCGCCTCCATCCCGACCAGCGCGGCCAGTTCGACCATCAACCGATCGCACGCCTCGCGCGAAAAGTCGGCGTTGCCTTGCGCCGCCTCGATCAGCGACGCCATCATGTCGCTGGAGCGGAGCAGAATATTGCAAATCTTATCGTCCAGCTCGAGCGTGTGGGACCGCAGCGCGTCCATCACGTTCTCGAAGATGTGCGTGAACTCGACCAGATCGTTCAGTCCAAAGGCCCCGGCCCCGCCCTTGACCGAGTGAACCGCGCGAAACGCCGCGTTCAGGGTCTCGGCGTCCCATTCGCCTTCGACCATTTGCGCAAGCATGTCCTGCAGCTCGCCCAGGCGCTCATCGCACTCCTGGAAGAACACGCCGAGAAACTCTTCCATTTCATCCATGGCGTCGACGCTCCGAATTAGGCGGCCGAAGAGGCGTGATCAGGCGAGTTGGTCGACCAGGCGGAGGATCTGATCGGGGTCGAACGGCTTGGTCAGCCAGCCGGTGGCGCCGACTTCGCGCGCGCGCTTCTTGAGGTGGTCGGCGACCTCGGTGGTCAGCAGCAGCATCGGCAGCGCGCGGCCCGCGCCCTCTTTGCGGGCGGCCTCGATGAAATCGAGCCCGTCCATCACCGGCATGTTGAGGTCCGTGATGACGATGTCCGGCTGCTCTTGAAGCAACTTGTCCAGAGCGATCTTGCCGTTCTCGGCTTCGATCACTTCGTGACCCGCCTTGCGCAGACAGTCCGCGAGCATGATACGGAAAGTGATGGTGTCGTCGACAGCGAGAACGCGCTTCATTTCCGGAACTCCATCTTCATCATGTCTTGAAACAGGCCCAGGTCGGCGAAGGCGTCGACGAAAGCCGGCGTCGGGTTGACGACCGCGAGCTTTGGCCCGGGGCCGCGTTCGGAATCAGCGAAGTTGTGCGCGATCGTCGCAAAGGTCAGGATCGCGGCCCCGTCGATCGTCTCGACTTCGGACGCGTCGACCGCGAGCGCGACTTCTGGGTCTTTCGAGGTCGCAAGCGTCAGAGCTTCTTGCGCATGTTCGACCGTGACACGGGCCGGAAGCTGGAGGTTTTCGCTGCTCATGCGGTCTCCTGTGAAGCGGCCGGCGCGCTCAGAGCGCGTCGAACCGGCGCGCCAGTTGGCGCATCGGCTTGAGAAAGTCGGGATCGATGTCGCTGGTGAGCTTCAGGGCTTTCATGCCCTTCAGCGCCCCGAGCTTGCAGGTGGCGAGGGTGCGCTGCTGCTCGCCCATGGCGACGTTGAGCGACACGTTCTTATGGACGTCGGGATCGAGCGACAGGATCTGGCCCACCTCGAGGCGGGACAGTTCCGCGACCGAAAAATTCGTCGCCTGCAGGACCGGCGAGACCTCGATCTCGGTCTGCAACGCGACCTCGAACATGTGCTCGGCCCAGGCGTCGCGCCCGTCGGTCGCGCGTTCGGTCGACTTGCCGATCGCCGACTTGACGACGTCGAGCGCGGCGAGCGGCAGCACGATCTCGAAGTTCCCCGACCGCGCCGCTTCGCCGATGTCGAGGGACACCTGCACGCACAGCACGTCGGCGCGGTCGGGCACGATGTTGGCGAGCATCGGCAGATGTTCGAAGGTCGAGCAGGAGAACTCGCAGATCTCGTTTCGTCCCAGCGCTTCGGACAGCGACGCCGCCAGGCCGTCGAGGGCGATGTCCACCAGCGGCTGGCACATCGACCAGTCGATCGTGGTCGGGCGTCGGGCGACGAAGTCGGGCAGTTCCGTCGGCAGCCCGCCCATCCGCAGATCGACGATGTGATAGACGAGATCGAGATCCAGATTGATCAGCGCCTGGCGCTCGCGTCGGTCGATCTCGATGATCCCGACCATCGCCGGCATCGAGATCCCGTCGAGCACGTCCGAGAAATTCTTGATCTCGTGATCGAGGATCATGGCCTCGACCACCGACCCTAAATAGCCGCGGGCATGCTTCTCGATATATTTCGCGAGCTTGCCCAAGATTTCGTCCAATTTGGGAATTGGAGCCGAAATCTTCCGGGCGCCCTCGATCTTCTTAGAGATCACATTTGAGTCGACTGACTGCATCGGGCCGCTCTTTGCAAACGCTTAGCGGCGCTCAGGTCTAGGCTCGTTTGATTGCTAACCGGTAAAGTCGAACACGCTTTGGGCGCAGTCGGCGCTTGAAAAGCGCCGCAATTTTTTCGCGTCGCCCGCCCGACGCCGCGCCACGACGCTGAACAAAGCGTTACGAGGCCGGGCGCGCGTTTGGTTTTTCACAAGATTCATCAATAGATATTAGAAGTAATCAATCCTATCGCCCTGTGGGTCGGGGCAAGGACCTGAAGATTTCTCTGATCAATTTACGACCAACTAACGCTTCTCGTTTAAGGCTTGATCAGTGCGTTTGTCAGGAGAGCGACCTGTGAGCGGCGAGAACGCGACGGTCATCATCAAAAAGAAGAAGATCGTGGCCGGCGACGGCCACCATGGCGGCGCGTGGAAAGTCGCCTACGCCGACTTCGTGACCGCGATGATGGCGTTCTTTCTGCTGATGTGGCTGCTCTCGAACACCTCCGAAGAGCAGCGCAAGGGCATCGCGGACTTCTTCGCGCCGCGGGTGCCGCTGGTCGAGAGTTCCGGCGGCGGCACGCAGTTGTTCAACGGCGTCACCGTCTTCACGACCGAGAAGCTGGTCCAAGACGGCAAGGGCGGCAAGGTCGACGACGACGAGGGCGATAAGACCAAAGACCCGACCGGCGACACCGGCGTCGCGCCGCACCTGGCCGAGCGGGCGCCGTCAGATCCGGCGGACGCCGACACGCCGCCGCGCGCCGAGCCCGACGCCAAGCCCGACGCTGAGCCTAAGACGGTGGCCGAAGCGCTCGAAGCGCTCGAAAAGGCGCGCGCCGAGGTCGAGGTCGCTCTCGAAGAGATCAAGACGAGCGCCGCCGACAACGGCCTGCTCGACCATCTGACGTTGCGGATCACGCCCGAAGGCCTCGTGATCGAGATCGCCGACGTCGCCGGCCAACCCTTGTTCGACAGGGGCTCGGCCGTCCCCTCGGAAAAGATGAAAAAGCTGGTCGAGATGGTCGCGCCGATCGTCTCCGATCTCGAGAACCAGGTCGCGATCGTCGGACACACCGACAGCGCGCGCTTCGTCAATCCCGAGCGCTACGGCAACTGGGAGCTCTCGCTCGACCGGGCCAACGCCGCGCGGCGTCTGCTGACCGCCTATGGCCTGCCGCGCGCGCGGATCGAAAAGGTCACCGGCGCGGCCGACCGCGACCCGCTGTCCGATGATCCGAGCGCCCCGCAAAACCGACGGATCGGCGTGATCCTGCTGAAAGCGCCCGCCGCCCCCTGAGCTGTTCCGAACGCCCCCGCCGGGATCCGCCGGCTTCACGAACCCCCTCACGAAAGGACGTCCCGATGGGCATCTCCTCCTCCCTCAACGCGAGCGTCGCCGGCTTGAGCGTCAACACCTCGAGGCTGTCGGCGATCTCCGACAACATCGCGAACTCGGGCACCAACGGCTATAAGCGCGCCACCGTCGACTTTTCGTCGGTCGTGCTCAACCAGTCTTCGGGGTCGTTCGACGCGGGCGGCGTGCGGGCGACCACGGGCCGCGAAGTCAACGAGCGCGGCGCCTTGATCACCTCGTCGAACGCGACCGACATCGCGATCACCGGCCGCGGCCTGCTGCCGGTGACGCCGATCAGCCAGCGCGACGCCGACCCGAATATTCGCCCGCTGCAGATGATCTCGACCGGCTCGTTCACCCCCGACGAAGACGGCTTTCTGACCACCGCTTCGGGGCTGCAGCTGCTCGGCTGGCCGACCGACAGCACCGGCGCGGTCGCCGGCGTCATCCGCGGCTCGGGCGCGTCGCTCGAGCCGGTGCAGATCTCGGGCTTCGATTTCGCCTCGAACCCGACCCAGAACATCACGCTCGGTTTGAACCTGCCGGTGGACGCGACCGATTTCGGCGCGACGACCGGACCCTTCGACACCGGGATCGAATATTTCGACGAACTCGGCCGGTCGCAGCAGCTGACCCTGACCTTCACGCCCGACACCACGGGCCCGGGCACCTCGAACACCTGGACCCTGTCGATCACCGACAGCGCGACCGGCATCGTCGCCGGCGGCTACACGCTCGAGTTCAACGGCACCGGCGCCAACGCCGGCTATCTGACGAACGTGACCCAGCTGACGCCGAACGGCACGGCGGGCGACCCCGGCGGTCCGGCCGGCGCGGGCTATGTCGGCGGCACCGGGGTCCTGACGGTGCCGGTGAACGGCGTGACCATCGATATGAACATCGGCCAGCTCAACCAGGCCGGTCCGCTGACCCAATTCGCGTCGGCCTTCGCGCCCTTGGGCGTGACCAAGGACGGCACGCCGGTGGGCGGCCTCAACCGGGTCGAAGTGAGCGAAAAGGGCTTCGTCGAGGCGGTCTACAACTCGGGCTTCCGCCAAACGATCTATCAGATCCCGGTCGTCAACGTGCCGAACCCGAACGGGCTGACCTCGCTGGACAACCAGGCCTTCGAGGTCTCGCCCGCCTCGGGCCCGATTTTCCTGTGGAACGCCGGCGAAGGCCCCGTGGGCGAAATGCTGGGCTTCGCGCTCGAGCAGTCGGCCACCGACATCGCGCAAGAGCTGACCCAGCTGATCGAAACGCAGCGCGCCTATTCGTCGAACGCCACCGTGGTCCGGACGGTCGACGAGATGCTGCAGGAAACCACCAACCTGAAGCGCTGACGCCCTGGTCGCGGCCGGCGGCGCCCCCGAGCGCCGCCGCGCCCCGCGCGCGCCTGGAACGCGCCTGGAAAGTGAGAGCCGGCCATGAGCCTGAACTTCGCCATCAACAACGCCTCGACGGGCCTCGGCGCCGCCAGCCGGCAAGCTGAGATCACCGCGAACAACATCGCGAACGCCAACACCGAAGGCTACGACAAGCGCGCCGTGCGGCTGCAGTCGGTCGCCGTCGACGGGCGCGGCGCCGGGGTGCGGGTGGCCTCGGTCGACCGGGTCGAGGCGCGCGCGATCACCGCCGATCGCCGCCGCGCCGAGGCGGAGTACGGCGAGCAGTCGGCGTTGACCGACGGCGCCAAGAAGCTCGCCGATCTGGTGGGCGGCCCGGACGACACGATCTCGCTGTTCAGCCGCTTCGACTCGCTCGAGACGGCGCTGCGGGATCTGGCCGACGCGCCCGAGTCGGCGCTGACCCAGAGCGGCGCGATCCAGGCCGCGACCGATCTGGCCTCGTTCTTCAACACGCTCGAAAGCAATCTGCAGGCGTTCCGCCAAGACGTCGACCAAGAGATCGCCAACCAGGTCGCCACGCTGAACGCGGTGATCATGGATATCGACGCGCTGAACGAGGACATCGCCAAGGGCGCCAATGTCGGCCGCGACACCACGGAGTTCGAGGCGCAGCGCGACGCGCTCATCGACCGGGTGTCGGAGATCGTGCCGATCGAGACGCTGCCCCAAGACGATGGTCGGGTGTTCCTCGCCACCACGACCGGCGCGATGCTGTTGACCGGAACGGCCGCCCAATTCGAGTTCACCGCGGCCCCGATCGTGACGGCGTCGATGGACCTGCGCGGCGGCGCGCCCGGGTCGCTGTCGGGCTTGACGCTGAACGGCGGCGACATCACGCCGGACGACACCGGCGTGCAGACCCTCGCGACCGGCTCGCTGCGCGGCCTGTTCGAAGTCCGCGACAAGTTGACCGTCGATTTTCAGGATCAGATCGACGCGCTGGCGGGCGATCTGATCGCGCGCTTCAACGCGGCCGAGCCGACCGGCACCATCCCCGCGGGCCAAGCGGGCCTGTTCACCGACAACCAGCTCGACGACAGCGGCGTGCGCGGCTTGGCCGGCCGGCTGCAGGTGAACGACCTGGTGTTGCCGGGGACCGGATCGATCGACGGTCTGCTGCAGGGGATCTACGTCGTCGGCACGCCCGAGATCGGCGACAACACCCAAGAGATCGCGCTGCTCGAGGCGATGACGACGGTGCAGGCCGCGCCGACCGCGGTCGGCGTCAACGGCGCCCACGACGCCTCGGGCCTCGCGGCCGAGTTCGGCTCGCTGAACGCGGTCGGCGCGCTGCGCGCCGAGGAGCGGCTGTCGGCGCGCTCGGGACAAGTGGGCGCGCTCGAGCAGGCGGAGGTCTCCGCCACCGGCGTCGACATCGACGAAGAGCTGCAGAACCTGACGCTGATCCAGACCGCCTACGCCGCCAACGCGCGGGTGCTCCAGGCGGTCGACGAGATGCTGCGCACCCTGTTGGAGATCTAAGCCATGACCATTTTCGGTCTGCCGACCCGGGCCGCCACGCAGCTGCTGAAGGCGCAGGTGGCCGACATCAAAAGCCAGCTGATCGACGCGCGCGAGGAAGCCACGACGGGCCGCGCCGCCAACATCTCGAAGGCGGTCGACGGCGATATCGGCGAGGTTCAGCAAGTGCAGCGGCTGGTCGACCGCGCCAACAGCTACGAGCTGACGATCCAGAGCGTGAACACCGACCTGGACACGGCCCAGCTGGTGCTCGGCGACGCGATCGCGGGGGTGGCGGGTTTCGCCGTCGCCGTCGAAGGCGCGGTCGAGACCGACGACGCGATCGCGCTCGACGCCCGCGCCCAAGAGGCCGAGAACCGTCTGACGCAGCTCTTCACCAAGCTGAACTCCAGCATCGGCGGGCGATACCTGTTCGCCGGGGCCGCGGTGGACACGCCGCCGCTCTCGGCGGTCTCGACGTTGACCGCCGACATCAGCGCGATCATTTCCGCCGCGCCCGACGCGGCGACCGCGATCGCCGATCTCGACGCCTATTTCGAGACCCCCGGGGCCGGGTTCGACACGGCCGTCTATCAAGGCTCGACCAGCCCGGCCGCCCAGCGCGAGGTCGCCGACGGCGAGCGGATGGGCGTGTCCGTCACCGCGATCGACCAGGGGCTGAAGGACCTCATGCGCGGCTTCGCGACCGTGGCGCTCGCCGACGTCGCGAGTTCGGCGGCCGATCAGGAAGCGCTCTACCGCGACGGCGTCGCGGCTCTCGCGCGCGGCGAGGCCAGCGTTCAGTCGACGGTCGCCGCGGTCGGCGGCGATCAACAGCGGCTCGACTATCTCGAAAGCGCCAACGCCGCCCAGCGCTTCTTGCTCGAGGAGACTTTCAACGCGCTGACGTCGAAAGATGATTTCGAAGCCGCCACGCGGATGCGCGAGCTCGAAAATCAGCTCGAAGCGTCGTTCCTCACCGCCGCGCGGATCGCGCAGCTCAGCTTGGTGAATTTCCTGAGATGATCCGTTTATCGCTGCGCCCGCGCGCCCCCGCCGCCCGCGCCGACGCCGGCGCGCCCGTGACCGCCCCGGTCGAACCCGGCCGCGCGCCCGCCGACCC
>CAZBIG010000127.1:0-7872 GCA_964491865.1 uncultured Neomegalonema sp.
GGCGCTCGCCCTACGGCGAGAGACGCTTCGGGAGCCGCGGGCGACTGCGGTTAGGGATCGGATAAGATGGCCATCGCGCAACGATTAGACCTGCGTCAAAGCCAGCAGCTGGTGATGACCCCCCAGCTGCAGCAGGCGATCAAGATGCTGCAGATGTCCAATCTGGAGCTGCGGGACTTCATCGCCGAGGAGCTCGAGCGTAATCCGCTGCTCGAACCCGCCGGGCGCGACGGGCCCGAGCCCGAGCCGGGCGGCGACGGGCGGTCGGACGGGCGCGAGGAGGCCGGGGACGGGGCCTCCGCCCCGGACAGCGCGACGGCGCTCGCCGAAGAACGGATCGACCGGGCCGAGCACACCTTCGACACCGGCTCGGAAAATCTCTACGCCGACGAAGCCTACGCCGATCGCCTGGACGCCGGCGCGCGCGCCGCCGCCGAAGCGGCCGGGCCGGAAATGGGCTTTTCCGGCGAGATGGCCATCGAGGCGAGCGCGTGGGCGAATGTCGGCAAGGGCGGCTCGTCGCGCTTCGACGACGCCGACCTGTCGCTCGAGGGGACCCTGTCGTCGCGGCCGACCCTGCGCGAGCATTTGCTTGCGCAGCTGGGCGCCAGCGTCGCGACCGCCGAGGTGCGCCTGATCGCCGCCGATCTGATCGAGCAGCTGGATGAAGCGGGCTATCTCCGCACCGAGCTGGGCGAGGTCGCCGAGCGTCTCGGCGCGAGCCGCGCGGCGGTCAACGAAGCCGCGGACCTGATCCGCCGCTTCGACCCGACGGGCGTGGGGGCGCGCGACCTCAAAGAGTGCCTCGCGCTCCAACTCGCCGAAGCGAACCGCCTGGACCCGGCGATGGAGTGCCTGCTCGCGCATCTCGAGCTGCTGGCCGCGCGCAACCTGGCCAAGCTGCAAAAGCTCTGCGGCGTCGACGAGGAGGATCTGCGCGACATGGTCGCCGAGATCCGCGCGCTCGATCCGAAACCCGGGCTGCGCTTCGAGCAGGACGTCGCCCACGCCGTGTTGCCGGACGTGTTCGTCTACGAGGGACGCCACGGCGGCTGGACCATCGAGCTCAACACCGAGACCCTGCCGCGGTTGCTGCTGAACGCCGGCTACGCCGCCGAAGTCGCCAAGGCGGCGAACGGCAAGAACCGCGAAGTTAAAGAGTACATCGCCGAGCGTCAGCAAAGCGCCAACTGGCTGCTGAAGAGCATTGATCAACGGGCCAAGACGATCCTGCGGGTGTCCACCGAAATCGTCCGGCAACAAGACGGTTTCTTAGCCTATGGCGTCAGCGCATTGCGGCCGCTGAACCTCAAAACCGTCGCCGACGCCATTGAGATGCACGAATCGACTGTCAGCCGCGTGACCTCGAACAAATATATTGCGACGCCGCGCGGCGTGTTCGAGCTCAAATACTTTTTCACGCCGGCGATTGCGGCCACGGACGGCGGCGAGGCTTACTCCGCCGAGGCCATCCGGCACCGCATTCGCTCGCTGATCGCGAAAGAAACGGGCGACGACGTGTTGTCTGACGATCGAATTGTCAGCATTCTTCGTTCAGACGGTGTCGACATCGCGCGGCGGACGGTCGCCAAGTACCGCGAAGCCTTGCGAATTCCGTCTTCGGTGCAGCGTCGGAAAATCAAGCTCGCCGAAGCGGCGTTGTGATCCCGCCTTCCGAGCCGCCCCGCCCAGCGACCGCACGCAAGCCCGCCTCTTGCGGAACGCGCGCCGATCGGCTCCGATCTTCGGATGCACTCCCCTCAAAGCGATAAGACAGTGATGAGAATTGAGATTACGGGCCGGCAGATCGATGTGGGCGACGCTTTGCGCACGCATGTCGAGGACAAATTGCTCGAGGCGGTCGGCAAATACGCCAACCGGCCAACCGACGCGACGCTGACCTTGTCGCGCGACGCGCATTTGTTCGCATGCGACTGCTCGGCCCATCTCAGCACTGGGCTGACGGCGCAGTCGACGGCGAAGGAGACCGACGTTTACGCCGCCTGCGACGCGGCGATCGCGAAACTGGAAAAGCAACTCCGGCGGTACAAGCGCCGCCTGAAAGATCATCATCAACGGCGCAAAGAACCGGTTGCGCAGGTCGAGGCCGCGGCGTACGTGCTAGACGGCAGTTATGACGAGGGCGCGACGGACAGCGCTTCGGACGACGACGCTCAGAACGGCGCGGCCGAGTTTTGGTCTCCGGTGGTGATCGCGGAGGACCGGGAGCGGTTGCCCTCTCTGACGGTTGGCGAGGCTGTGATGCAGCTCGAGCTGAAAGACGCCGCGTTTTTACTGTTCTTTAACGATGGCCGTCGCCGTATAAACGCGGTGTATCGGCGTGACGACGGCCATATCGGTTGGATCGACCCGATCGGCGCGGCGGACTGACCGCGCCACAGTCCTCTGGAAGCGCAGGCCGGCGCAGCGCCCGCCGCCCCGACGAGGTTGAATGAGGATCGCATGGAGCTGACGGACCTCGCGGCGCCCGAAAGCGTGTTTTCGAACCTCAAAGCGACCAGCAAGAAGCAGCTGCTGCAGGAGCTGTCTTATCTTGCGGCCGAACAGCTGAGCATCGACAGCCGGGCGCTGTTTTCGGCCCTGCTCGAGCGCGAGCGGCTGGGCTCGACCGGCATGGGGCGCGGCGTCGCCATTCCGCATTGCCGCCTGCCGGGCGTCGACCGGATGCGCGGCCTGTTCGCTCGGCTCGAGGCTCCGGTGGAGTTTGAGGCCGTGGACGGCGAGCCGGTCGATCTGGTGTTTCTGCTGGTCGCCCCGGAAGGCGCCGGCAGCGACCATCTGAAAGCGCTCGCCCGCGTCTCGCGCGCGATGCGCGACCAGAGCTTCCTCGCCAAATTGCGCGGCGCGAAGGAAGCGGCGGCGCTGCATGCGCTGCTCGCGTCGCAGGACAATCGCTCCCGCGCCGCTTGACGCCGACGGCGCGGGGATTTTCAGGCTTTACGGCGTCGCGACGTATCTGTGCAGCTCGGCCCCATGCCGCTTCAGCCAGTCGCGCTGACAGCGCCAGTCCGGCCGCCGCTCTGCGACCAGAGCCCAGAATCGCGCGGAGTGGTTCAACTCGCGCAGATGGGCCACCTCGTGCGCCGCGACATAATCAAGAACGTCGGGCGGGGCGAGGATGAGCCGCCAGCTGTAGGCGATCGCGCCGGTCGCGCTGCACGAGCCCCAGCGGCTGCGCGTGTCCTTGATCGACAGCCGCGCCACCGTCACGCCGAGCGCCCGCGCATGCACGGCGCTGCGGGCGCTGAGCGCGGCGCGCGCCTGCTCCCGCAACCAGACCAGAGCGCGTCGACCGAGCGCGGCGGGCGCGCCGCCGACCAACAGGGCCGGCTCATCCGGGGCGAGCGCGACGCCGCGACGCCCCGGCGCGTGACGCAAGCGGATCGGCCGCCCTTCGAACGGGATCACGGCGCCGTCGGTTAGCGGCGCAGGCGCAGGGGCGCGCGCCACGGCCTCGGCGAGCCAGGTCTGATGGGCGGCCAGAAACGCGCGGATCTCGGTGCGCGAGCAGGCGGCCGGCGCCGTCAGACGCGCGCCCCCGTCCAACCGCGACACGCTCAACGACAGTCGCCGGGCCCGTCGGGACCGGCTGATGCGCACCGGCAGCGGCGGATCGCCGACCATCATCGCGCCTTCGGTCTGATCGCCGTCCAGGAGCGCCGCGCGTCGGCCTCCGGAGCGCGCGGTCATGCGCCGCGCAGGCCCGTTTTCAGCGGGGTCACCGTCGCCGAGCGACGGGTCGGGGCCGCGTCGGCCGCCTCGCGATGCTCTGCGATAAAGGCGGCCACGCGGGGCTGGATGTCTTTGCGCCAGCGCCCGCCGTTGAACACGCCGTAATGGCCGACCTCCGGGTGCACATAGTGCAGTTTCCGCGCGTCCGGCAGGTTGGCGGCCAGCTTTTGCGCGGCCTCGGTCTGGCCGAGCCCGGTGATGTCGTCGCGGCCGCCTTCGATCGTCATCAGCGCGACGTCGCGCATCGCCTCGGGCCGGATCGGCCGCCCGGCGATGGTCATCTCGCCCATCGGCAGCAGATGGCGCTTGAAGACCTTGTCGACGGTTTCGAGGTAGAAATCCGCCGACAGATCCATCACCGACAGGTATTCGTCGTAGAACTTCTTGTGCGCCGCGGCCGACTCGCCGTCGCCGCGCACCAGATTACGGAACTGCTTCACGTGGGCGTTCATGTGCCGATCGAGGTTCATGGCCATGAAGCCCGACAGCTGCAGGAAGCCAGGATAGACGCGCCGCAGGAAGCCCGGATGCGGGAACGGCACCGTCGTCACGACATTGTCGCGGAACCACGAAAGCGGGCGGCTCTCGGCCAGCCGGTTCGGCTCGGTCGGGCTGATCCGCGTGTCGATCGGGCTGCCCATCAGCACCATCGAGGCGGGGCGCGCCGGATCCTCGTCCTCGGCCATCAAGCTGGCCGCGCAGAACAAGGGAACCCCGGGCTGGCACACGCCCATCACCGCGACGCGCTCGCCGCCGGCATCGTGCATGAACTGCATCATTTCGACGAGATACTGGACGTACTCGTCGAGGCCGAACCGCCCTTCGACCAGCGGCACGTTCCGCGCGTCGACCCAGTCGGTGATGAACACCTCATGGTCGGGCAGCATCGCCGCGACGGTGCCGCGCAGCAGGGTCGCGAAATGCCCCGACATTGGCGCGACGATCAGGACCTTGGGGTGATTGAGCGCCTCGACGCCCGGCCCGTTCCGCTTAAACCAGATCAGATCGCAAAACGGCTTTCGCCAGACGATCTTTTCATCGACCGAGACTTCGCGCCCCTCGACAAAGGTTGTTTCGATGCCGAATTCCGGCTTCGAGTAGCGTTTGGTGGCGTTCGCGAACATCTCGAACGCCGCGGCCGTCGCGCGGGCGCCGAGGGTTTGCGCGAACGGGTTGGCCGGGTTTCGGAGCATGTCCCGACCGGTCACCGCCGCCTGCCGCCAGGGGGCGACCGCGGCGTGGGAGATCTCATAGAACTGATACAGCATCCGCCTGCACTTTTTTATAGCCTGCCTTGTGGAAACACTACCTAAACTGGGTGGCGTTTACAAGATTTCGCGACGATGAAGCGCATGGGTCTTTGACAACCACCTGGAAGATGTGGCACGCGCCCATCCTCTCAGCGTCATTACCGGAAGAGACCATGGCCAAGCCCGAATGGGGCGTTAAGCGGGTTTGCCCCAGCTGCGCCGCACGCTTTTACGATCTCCTGCGCGACCCGATCGTCTGTCCAGCCTGCGGCGAAAGTTTCACCGCGGACGTGTTCGCAAAGCCGCGGCGCGGCAAAGCCGCCGCAACGCCGAAAACGGTCGCCTCGAAACCGGCGCCGGTCGTCGCCGAGGAGGAAGAGGAGCTCGAAGAAGAGACGATCGAAGAGGAAGCGATCGACGACGACGACGTGCTCGATCTCGATGAAGACGACGACGACGCGGCCCCGATCCCCGAGAAAGCCGGGAAGGCCGACGACGACTCCGACACGAGCGACGCCGTGGCCGACTATGACGACGACGCGCTGCTCGACGATGACGACAGCGACGACGACAGCGGGACCGACGACGACGACAGCGACGAGATCTCGCTCGAGGAGCTCGACGCCGACGCCGACGGCGACGACATCGAGGAGGAGGATCGGCGCTAAGCCGCGAGCGGGCGCGCGCCGCGCGGGCGCGAAAAGGCTTGCGCCCGCCCGCGCGCGTCCTTATTGCCGACGAATGTTGACGGCGGCGCTTCGGCGCGGCCGTCGGCGTTTAAGCGGCAGCTTGGGGCCATAGCTCAGTTGGGAGAGCGCTTGAATGGCATTCAAGAGGTCAGGGGTTCGACTCCCCTTGGCTCCACCACTGCCGCCCGGGCTCTGCGCTGATCTTGACCGTGTCGATCGGCGCGGCGGCGCTTCGCGCCCTCAGTGCTGAGCGTCGTCATCCCGTTTCGCGCCCCCGGCCCGAAGCACCGGGGCCTTCGGCGTCTTAAAAATCTTTTGCGGGAAATCCCGCCGGAATGGGCGGTGGTGCTGTCGGACGACACGTCCGACCTTGAAGCGCTGCACGCCGTCAAGAGCGTGATCGCGGATCGCGCGCGCGTCACGCACGCCCATAATCCCGACAGTTCGGCCGCCCCGTTTTCCATCGGGCTGATGCGCGATCTCGGGGCCGAGGCCGCGCAGGACGGGCTGGTCCTATTCAACGACGTCGACTTTTTCGCGCCCCGGCGGATCTATCGCGGCCTGGCCCGGGCGTTCCGCCGTCAAAAACTGCACCGGACCCGCGGGGCTTTCGCCTGCGCGCCGGTCGCCTTTCTGACGCGCCTTGGAACCGCGGCGGCGCGTCGGGCACCGATGCGGATCTGGCCGGCCCTGGGCGGCGAGACGGCCCGCACCCTGGGTCTCGTGGACCGCGTGGTGCTCGGCAGTTCGGCGATGGCCATGGACCGGCGCACGCTGCTCGAGATCGGCGGGCACAGCCGAGATTTTCAGGGGCACGGGGCCGAGGATTTCGAACTGATGGATCGGCTGTGCCGCGCTTATCCGCGCGGCCCGCGGCCGCCCAACTACGCCGAAGACTATGGGTCGCGTTCAGAGCGCAACGACGGGTTCCGGCACTATTTCGGCCGCTATGGCGGCGCTTGCGCGGACCAGGGGCTGTTCCTGGCGCATCTCTGGCACCCGCCCCGCCGTGAAGATCCGCGCTATCAGGCCGCGCGCGAGCGGAATTTCGAGAAACTGGCCGAGATGATGCGGTCGCGCGAAGCGCAGGACGAGGCGACCGGGTCGGGACCGAGGGCGGGCGCCGCCGCCGGACCACGCCCTCTCGCGGCGGAATAGACGCCGGCGCTTCTTCCCCCCCATGTGATCGAGCCGCCCTAGATCGGGTCGCCCGTGATCGCGCCGCCCTTGATCGCCCTGCCCAGGCCTCCCACGTTTAGTTTCGCGGAGGCCGACCGGCTCCGCTCCTGAACGGTCTTCGGACGTGAGGCGAAAGACGAGGCGGCGATGTCGCGATTGTCGTTGAGCGGCCACCCGTTCCTTCTCGGTTTCGACGAGGTGGAGCGCATGGTCGAACGGGCGGCGAAATCCGGGTCGAACGGATATCCCCCGTACAACATCGAGATGCGTGGCGAGACCGCGTATCGGATCACGCTCGCCGTCGCCGGGTTTGGCGAAGGCGACCTCGACATCACCGTGGAGGACCACAACATGTTGGTCGTCCGCGGCCGCTTGGCGGAAGACGTCGATGAGCGCGTGTATCTGCACCGCGGCATTGCGGCGCGCCAGTTTCAAAAGTCTTTCGTCTTGGCCGAGGGCGTCGAGGTGCTTGGCGCGCGGCTCGATCACGGACTTCTGCACGTCGATCTCGCGCGGCGCGAGGCGGCGGGAGATGTCAAGCGGATCGCAATCGAAAGCCGCTAGCCTCAGCTCGACATCCGTTCGCCACCGCAGCCGAGGCGCGGGCGTCGCGGGCGGCGCGCCTCTTGGAGGGCGTTATGAACGAACAGAACCAGCACGACCCGAATGACGCGGCCGAAGCGGACGACGCGGAGAAGCGGATCGTCTATGTGCGGCCGATCCGGCGCGATCAGTTGCCGCCGAACCAAGCCGCGCCGAGCGGCGCGGTGCTTTATGCGCTGCATGACGAGCATGGACGGCCGCTCGCGCTGTTTTCGGACCGCGTCCAGGCGATGGTCGCCGCGCGCGCGCATGATTTCACGCCGGTGAGCGCGCACTAAGGCTCGGGCGCAGCGCGGCTCAGCGGAACAACCGTCGATGCCGCTCGGTGCGCTGCTTTTCGCGCTGCGGGCGCACCGTGCGGCCGACCGGGTTGCGTCGGGTCGGCCTCACGACCCGCC
>CAZBIG010000128.1:0-7836 GCA_964491865.1 uncultured Neomegalonema sp.
GACCGGTAGGTCTGTGCGACGTTCTTGGCCGAGAGGATCAGGCCGCGCGTCTGCGCCGGGCGCGCCGCGGCCGCCCGAGCCGCGCCGCGCCGCCGCGCCGCCCCCTCGATGCGCGGGGCGGCCTCGATCAGACGCCGCGTGTAGGGGTGGCGGGGGTCGCCGATCACCTCGTCGGTGGCGCCGGCCTCCATCACGCGTCCGTTCGCCATCACGGTCACGAAGCGCGCCGCGTTGGCCACCACGCCCAGATCATGGGTGATCAGCAGCACCGACATCGCGGTTTCCTCGCGCAGCCGGTTGATCAGATCGAGGATCAGCGCCTGGGTCGAGACGTCGAGCGCGGTGGTCGGCTCGTCGGCGATCAGGATCGCGGGCCGGCAGATCATCGCCATCGCGATCATCGCGCGCTGGCGCAGACCGCCCGACAGCTCGAACGGATACGCGTCGGCGGCCCGGTCCGGATCCGGAAAGCCGACCTCGCAGAACACTTCGCGGCAGCGCGCGCGCGCGGCGCGGCCGCGCTCGGCCCGGTGCAGGGTCAGCGCTTCCTCGACCTGATCGCCGATCGTATGGAAGGGCGACAACGAGCTCATGGGCTCTTGGAAGATCATCGCGATCCGGTCGCCGCGGATCCGTCGCAGGGCGGCGCGGTCGAGCGTGAGCAGATCGATCGGGGGCGCGTCGGGCCGGGCGGGATCGCGAAACAGCGCTTGGCCGCGCGTGACGGTGGCCGCGTCCGGCAGCAGACCCATCAAGGTCTTCACGCTGATCGATTTTCCCGAGCCCGATTCGCCCACGATGGCGAGCGTCTCGCCCCGGGGCAGCGCGAAGCTGACCCCGCGAACGACCTCGCCGTCGCTGTCGGCGGGACCGAAACGCACGCCCAAATTCTCAACGCTCAGAACCGGCGCGTCCATCTGGGCGCGGTGTGCGGCCTCGACCATGCTGTTCCCTTCGCGCTGCGCCCCAAACGCGTCTTTGAAGGCGCCCCCCGGATCAGCGCCGCGGCGCCGATCAACCCGAAGACGCTACCGCGAAAAGCGGTTCTGCGCGAGACGGCGCGGCGGCGCGCGCGGTCACGTCTGCGCTTTTCGCCGCGACTAAATCGACGCCCGCGCTCACGGCGGCGCGAGCCGGCGCGCGCGGGCCTGTCGGTCGGGGCGCGGTTGACACCGCGGGCGGGCGCTCTCCACTTCTATGGGGACGCTTCGCCGCGCGGCGTCGTTCGCGCGCGCTCGAAAGGAGACTGAAATGACCCTCGACGCGGATGTCGCGGACGCCGCGCCGGCGGCCGCCCCGAGCCGCCCTCGGCCGGCCCCGATGATGAACGCCGCGACGCCTTTGGCCGAGGCGCGCGCGGCCCTCGCCGAGGCTTATGATCTGGCCCCGTCGCTCGAGGCCGCCGCCGAGACGGACGCGCTCTACGCGCGGGTGCGCACCGTGATCCCTGAACCGGACTGGGCCTTCCACGCCCCCTATGTTCGCGAGATCAACCGGCTGAAGCGCGAAAAGAACGCCGTGATCCTGGCGCACAACTACATGACGCCCGAGATTTTCCACTGCGTCGCGGACTTTTCGGGCGACAGTCTGCAATTGGCGATCGAGGCCACCAAGACGCCGCAGCCGACCATCGTGCAGTGCGGCGTTCACTTCATGGCCGAGACCTCGAAGATCTTGAACCCGCAAAAGCGCGTGCTGATACCCGACAGCCGGGCCGGCTGCTCGCTGTCCGAAGGCATCACGCCCGCCGATATCGACGCCATGCGCGCCCAGTATCCCGGCGCGCCGGTCGTCACCTACGTGAACACCTCGGCGGCGGTGAAGGCCGCGTCGGACGTCTGCTGCACGTCCTCGAACGCGAAAGAGATCGTCGAGGCCATGGACGCCGAAACGGTGATCATGACGCCCGACGGCTATCTGGCGCGGAACATCGCGGCCACCACCAACAAACGCATCGTCTGGTGGGAGGGGTCGTGCATGGTTCACGAGCGCTTCACCGCCGAGGAGATGCGCGCCTATCGCGACGCCAATCCGGGCGTGAAGGTGATCGCGCATCCCGAATGCCCGCCCGAGGTGCTCGAGGAGGCCGACTTCTGGGGCTCGACCAGCGGAATGATCGGATGGGTGCGGAAGCACCGCCCGGAAAAGGTGGTGATGGTCACCGAATGCTCGATGTCCGACAATGTCGCCGCCGAGCTGCCGGACGTGGATTTTGTCCGCCCGTGCAACCTCTGCCCGCACATGAAGCGGATCACTCTCGAAAGCATCCTCTGGGCGCTGCATTCGGGCGAAGAAGAGATTACTGTCGATCCGGACGTGATCGAGCCGGCCGCCGAGGCCGTGCGCAAGATGATCGACATTTCTCAGCGGGTTCGCGGCGAGGTGTCGGGCGACTGAACTTTTTGGCGGGCGGCGCGTTATCGGAAGGCGCTTTCGCGCTTTCCGAGGAGACGCCATGCGCCGTTTCGAGATCCGCCATCTGACCCGCTACGACTTTTCTGCGACCGTCGCGCTCGCGCCGCATCAGCTGCTGCTGCGGCCGCGGCCGAGCGCGGATCTGGCGATCGAAAGCTTTTCGCTGACGATCGATCCGCCGATCGAGCCGCTCTGGACGGTGGATCTGTTCGACAATGCGGTCGCGACCCTGCCGTTCGACGCCCGACCCGCCGATCGGCTCGGCATCGAGATGCGGTCGGTGGTGCGGCGGAGCGCGGTGGAGCCGCCCGCCTATGCGATCGCGCCGCGCGCGGCGCTGCATCCGTTCGCCTACAGCCCGGAGGAGGCGGCGATCCTCGCGCCGTTCTTCGCAAACGCGTCCGACCGCGATTTGAGCGAGGCCGGCGGCTGGGCGCGTCGTCTGTACGATCCGAACGCGCCGATCGAGACGCTGGCGCTGACCGATCGGATCGGGGCCGCGATCCCCGAGACGCTGCGCTATGAGGTGCGGCACGCCGAGGGGGTTCAGACCGCGGCCGATACGCTCGAGCGCGGCGCGGGGTCGTGCCGCGACTTTGCGAATTTGATGATCGAGGCGCTGCGCGCGCTCGGCGTCGCGGCGCGCTTCGTCAGCGGCTACAAGCACGACGCGTCCTTGTCGCCCGAATTGGCCTCGACCCACGCCTGGGTCGAGATGTACGCGCCGGGCCTGGGCTGGCGGAGCTGGGATCCGACGGCGGGCGGCGAGGCCGGGCTCGAGCATATTCCGGTGGCGGTCGCGCGCTCGCCGGAAGACGCGCCGCCGGTGGCCGGCGCGTTCAACGGCGCGGGCGTGTCGGCCGAGATGACCGTCGAAGTGTCGGTCGTCGAGCTTTGAGGCGACGGGCGGGCGGCGCGCCGCCTGTCGCCTCGCGCCGCTTACTGGCCTTCGTTCTTCTTGATCTGGTCGTACAGGAAACCGCCCGCCGCGCCGATCGCGGCGCCGCCGGCCAGGCCGCCCACCACGCTGACGCCGGGGCTCACCGCGCCGAGCACGCCGCCCGCCAGCGCGCCGCCGCCGGCGCCGATGCCGGTGCGGTTCAACGTCTGGTTGTCGGTGTTCGAGCAGCCGGCCGCCGCCAGCGCGATGACGCCGAGCGTCGCCGCCCGCAGCGCGGAACAAATCTTGATCGCCATAGAAGCTCCTCCAGGTCGGACGCCGACTCCCACGGCTGTCCCCAAAGTGAAGATGACGCAACATTTCGGCGAGATCGAGGAGAAACGACGCCGCGGTCGGAAACAGCGCCGGCCGAGCGGCGGGCGCGCGCGGCGCGGCGCGCAAATGATTGGCGGGGCGCCGCGTCCGGCCTAAGGTCTCGGCCATGACCGAGAACACCGTCTTTGACGCTGGCGACGCGCTGATCGTCGGCGCGGGGCTCGCGGGGCTGTTCGCCGCCCTGAAGCTCAGCCCCCGGCCCGTGACCGTGCTGTCGCCCGAGCCCCTGGGCGAGGGGGCCTCGTCCGCCTGGGCGCAGGGCGGGGTGGCGGCGTCGGTCGGGGCCGAAGACAGCCCCGCCGCGCACGCGGCCGACACCGTCCGCGCCGGAGCCGGCATCGTCGATCCCGAGATCGCGCGCCAAGTCGCCGAGGAGGCTGAGGCGCGGATCGAGGATCTCGCCGCGTTCGGCGCGCCCTTCGACCGGCTGCCGGACGGCGCCTACGCGCTGTCGCGCGAAGCGGCCCATGGCGCGGCCCGGGTGGTCCGGGTGGCCGGCGACCGGGCCGGCCGCGCGATCATGAGCGCCTTGATCGCCGCCGTCGAGCGCACGCCGGCGATCCGGGTGGTCGAGGGCGTGATCGCCGTCGATCTCGCCGTCGAGGACGGGGCGGTGCGGGGCGTGGTCTGCCGGCGGGCGGGCGACCGGTACGCCGAGCCGCTGATCTTCCGCGCGCCCGCCACGCTGTTGGCGGCCGGCGGTCTCGGCGGGCTTTACGCCGTCACGACCAACCCGCCCCGCGTGCGCGGACAGGCGGTCGGCATGGCCGCCCGCGCCGGCGCGGCGATCGCCGACGCCGAATTCGTGCAGTTCCACCCCACCGCGCTCGATGTCGGTCTGGATCCGGCGCCCCTGGCCACCGAGGCCTTGCGCGGCGAGGGGGCGACGCTGGTCGACGCCGACGGCCGGCGCTTCATGCGCGACGTCCATCCGGACGCGGAGCTCGCCCCGCGCGACGTGGTCGCGCGCGCTATCTTTCGCGAGATCGCCGAGGGCCGGCGTCCGGCGCTGGACCTGCGGGGCGCGCTGGCCGAGCGGTTGACCGAGACCTTTCCGACCGTCGCCGATTATTGCCGGCGGGCGGGCCTTGATCCGGCCGCCGCGCCGATCCCGGTCGCGCCGGCGGCGCATTATCATATGGGCGGGGTCGCGGTGGACCCGATGGGCCGCAGCGGCCTGCCCGGGCTGTGGGTCGCAGGCGAAGCCGCGGCCACGGGCCTGCACGGCGCGAACCGTCTCGCCTCGAACGGGTTGCTCGAAGCGGTGGTGTTCGCGGACCGGGCGGCGCGCGATCTGCTGGGGACGCTGCCGCCGGGCCGAGGGGCGCGGGGCGGGGCCGGCGTGTTCGCGCCGCCGCCGGCCCCGAACTCCTGGACCGACGAGGAGCGTCTGCGCCGGTTGAAGGCGGTTCAAGAGCTGCGCGGGACGATGAGCGACCTGTGCGGCGTCGAGCGCGACGCGCCGAGGCTGCGCCGCGCCCTGGCCCGGATCGCCCGGCTCGAAGCCGAGGCGGAGGGGGTCTCGCGCTCGTTCTTGAACATGACCAGCGCCGCGACGCTGGTCGCGGCCGCGGCGCTGTTGCGCGAAGAAAGCCGCGGCGGGCATTTTCGCACCGATTTTCCGAGCGCCGACCCGCTGAAGGCGCGGCGCAGCCGACTGACCCTGAGCGAGGCCCGGGCGCTGCGCGCGACCGTGCTCGACGCGGACCGCGAGACGCCGTCATGACCCGCCGCGCCGACACCGACCGGGCGACCCCGGATCCCGCCGACCAGGTCGAGCCGAGGGCCTCGGGCGCGGGCGGCGCGGGCGCGGGCGGCGCGGCGGCGGCGGACGACGTCGCCGTCGGGGCGCTGCCGCGGCTGCTGGTCGAGCCGGCGGTCCGCGCGGCGCTGCTCGAGGATCTGGGCCGCGCCGGAGACGTGACGACCGAGGCGGTGATCCCGGCGGAGGCGCGGGCGCGGGCGCGGCTGAACGCGCGCGAAGCGGGCGTGGCGGCCGGGCTCGACTGCGCCGCGCTGGCTTTCGCCTTGACCGACCCCGCGTTGTCGATCGTCTGGCGGGCGCGCGACGGAGACCGGATCCGCGCGGGCGACACGTTGGCCGAAATCGACGGGTCGGCGCGCTCGATCCTGATCGCCGAGCGGACGGCGCTGAACTTCGCGGGGCGGCTGTCGGGCATCGCGACCGCGGCCCGCGCGTTCGCCGACGCGATCGCCCACACGCCGGCGCGCATCGCCGACACCCGCAAGACGACGCCGGGGCTGCGCGCGCTCGAGAAACGGGCGGTGCGCCTGGGCGGCGGGGCCAACCACCGCTTCGGCTTAGACGACGCCATCTTGATCAAGGACAACCACATCGCCGCCGCGGGCGGGGTGTGGACGGCGCTGGCGCGGGCCAAGGCGTACGCCGGCCATTTGTTGGCGATCGAGATCGAGGTGGATCGCCTCGACCAGCTCGACGCCGTCTTGGACGAGGGCGGGGCCCAGGCGGTGCTGCTCGACAATATGGCGCTCGAGACGTTGCGCGAGGCGGTCGCGCGCCGCGACGCCGCTCGAGCCCGAGACGGCCGCGCGCCGCTGCTCGAAGCGTCGGGCGGCGTCCGACTCGAGACCGCCGCCGCCGTCGCCGAGACGGGGGTCGACTATCTGGCGGCCGGGGCGGTGACCCATTCGGCCCGCTCGCTCGATCTCGGCCTAGATTTCGAGAGCGGCTGAGCCGCCCGGGCGCGCGCGCCGAGCCCGGGCGGCGCGCGCGGCGCGGCGGGCGCGGCCTTCGGGCCTTACTCGTCGTCTTTCTTGAGCGCGAAGCGCAGCAGTCGACGGTAGAAAATGTGCACGCCGATCTTGGCGGTCTGCTCCATGGTCCGGTTCCAGGGCGGATCGACATAGTCGGCGTGATAATGCGTCGCGTGACCGGTCAGCCGGCGCGGCGCGCCTTGCAGATACAGCGTCGCGATGCGTTCGGCCCGCTCCCAGGCGCGCGTGCTGTCGATACGCTCGGGGATCCCGTCGCAGGTGTAGGAGAATTGGCAGCCGGTGACCCGCTCCGAGCCCTGGTTGACCACCCCGCACACATCGTCCGGCCAATACTCGCTGTCGACGCGGTTCAGCACCACTTCGGCCACCGCGGCCTGACCCTCGATCGGCTCGCTGCGCGCTTCGAAAAAGATCGCCTCGGTCAGGCATTCGAGCGCGCGTCGACCGCCGGGGGCGGACAGCCGGTCGCGTCCTTCGAGGAAGGCGACGCCGAGGCGCTCGGCCATTTCGCGATCATAGTCGACGCCGGATCCGACCGTGTTCGGCCGGGCGACGCTCGGCTCTCCCGGCGCCAGCGCCGCCAGCCGGGCCCCGGACGCGCTGTCCTCGGGCGGCGGGGTCAAGGTGCGCAGCTGTCCGCGCGGCAGCAGCGCGGCGTCGGCCAAAGCCGCGTCCGAGGCGAGCGCGGCGACCACGTCGCGGCCCGACACCACCACCCCTTGGGCGCTCGGCGGCGCGAGCGCGACGTCCCCGGCCGGACCGAGACGGATGGTGCGGCGTTGCACCGGGCGCTGATCGGCGGCGAGCGTCGCCAGCCGGTCCATCACGCGCCAGTCGTTCGGCGTCGCCGACAGCGCCGTCTGCGCCTGATAGGCGGCGACGCCGATCAGCCCGACCAGAACGCCCGCCGCCATGGCCAGCCGACCTGACGCGGTGTCGCGCAGACGCAGACGCGCGCGGGGCGAGGGGGTGAAGGCGTCGCGCGCGGCGCGTCCGGCGGCGGCGACGCGCGGGCGCGCGTCCGAAAGGGCGCGCTCGCAGAACGCGCGGCTGCGGCGCGGCCAGGCCCGGCTTACGGCGATCGCTGTCACTCGCGCCCACTCCGCTGTCGCGCGCGCGCGTCGAACCCGCGCGCCGACGGCGCGGCGCAGGCGTTCGGCGGCGACCGCCCCCCGTCGGGCGAGCGCGCGCGCGTCGCGGTCGACCGACGAGACGCGCCTGTCCGGCGCGCCGATCCGGCCCGTCGCGTCGGACCCTGCGCGCAATTGGTTACGCCGAGGTTTATGACGAAGGTCTTGCGAAGCCGAGCCGCGGCCCGCGTCGCGGAGCGCGGTCCGCCAGCGGGTTCCGGCGCTGCGGGCCGCGCGCTCGCCGCCCTGATCCTCGGC
>CAZBIG010000129.1:0-7828 GCA_964491865.1 uncultured Neomegalonema sp.
CCGCAACACGCCCCAGTGGTTCATCGACATCGACAAGCCGCTGCGGGATCATGGACCGTACACCGGCTCGTCGATCCGAACCCGCGCGCTCCAGTCGATCGACCGCGACGTCCGTTGGGTGCCGGCCTCGGGCCGGAACCGCCTGTATTCGATGATCGAAAACCGCCCGGACTGGGTCGTCTCGCGCCAACGCGCCTGGGGCGTGCCGCTCACCTGCTTCATGCGCCGATCTGTGGAAAACGGTGTGGAGCGTGTGGAGATCTTGCGGGACGAACTGGTGAACGAGCGCATCGTCCGCGCCTTCGAGGCCGAGGGCGCCGACGCTTGGTTTCGCGACGACGCCAAGGCGCGCTTCCTCGGGAACGAGCATGACCACGACGCCTGGGAGAAGGTGACCGACATTCTGGACGTCTGGTTCGACTCGGGCTCGACCCATGCGTTCGTCATGGAGGACCGCGTCCGCGACGGGAAGCCGGACGGCATGTGGCCGGCCTCGATCTATCTCGAGGGGACCGATCAGCATCGCGGTTGGTTCCACTCCTCGCTGCTCGAAGCCTGCGGCACGCGCGGCCGCGCGCCCTATGACTGCGTGCTGACGCACGGCTTCACGCTCGACGAAAAAGGCATGAAAATGTCGAAGTCGTTGGGCAACATCATCGCCCCGGCCGAAATCGTGAAGCAATATGGCGCTGACATCTTGCGGCTTTGGGTCGTCCAAACCGACTTCACCGAAGATCAGCGCATCGGTCCGGAGATCCTGAAGGGCGTCGCCGACAGCTATCGTCGGCTGCGCAACACGTTGCGCTTCATCTTGGGCGGCCTCAAAGACTTCACTGCGAAAGAGCGTGTCGCGGCGGAAAAATCGCCGGAGCTCGAACGCTACATGCTGCACCGGATCGCCGAGGTCGATGCGGCTGTGCGCCAGGGATATGAAGATTTCGCGTTCCAGCGCACATTCTCCGAAATATTCAACTTTTGCACGACCGATCTGTCAGCGTTTTATTTCGACATTCGCAAAGACACGCTCTATTGCGACAAACCGTCGAGCATCAAGCGTCGGGCCTGTCGAACCGTGCTTGATATTCTGTTCGAGCGTCTCAGCTGTTGGCTGGCGCCGATGCTGGCCTTTACAGCCGAGGACTTCTGGCTGTCGCGCCACGGCGACGCCGACCGCGACGGGCCGCTCGCGTCGGTGCATCTGCAGATCTTGCCAGAGACGCCCGACACCTGGCGCGACCCGGCCCTGGCCGAGCGCTTCGCGCGTGTGCTGCGCGCCCGTCGCGTGGTGCTGGGGGCCCTCGAGGTGGCGCGGCGCGAGAAGCGGATCGGCGCGTCGCTCGAGGCGTCGCCGGTGGTCTATGTCGCCGACGAGGCGATTCGCGACGCGCTGAAAGGCCTGCCTTTCGCCGAGATCTGCATCACCTCGAAGATCAGCGTGCGAAAATCCAAACCGCCCGCCGACGCCTTCACGCTCGACGATCAGCCCGGCGTCGCCGTCGCGGCCGCGGCGGCCGACGGGGCCAAATGCGAGCGCTGCTGGCGCGTTCTGCCCGAAGTCGGCGCGCAGCGCGCGCCAGATCTCTGCGCCCGGTGCGACGCGATCATTAGTTGCTAAACCGTCACGGTTTTCTCGACTGCGGCCGAAACGCCTCAATTTCGCCCCCCTGCGACCGCCTCTCGGCGTCCAACGGGGGCGGGAAGAGGCGAAAGAAGCGCCCCGCGAGGAAAGACCGCCAATGACCGACCGCGCCCTCCCCCTGCGCCGCGCGACCGACCGCCGATGGCGCGGGACGTCGCGGCGCGCCCGGCGTTTCGTTCGAAACCCATGGGCTCTGAACGCGTGGGGGCGGGACACGTGGGAGCGGGACACGTGGGAGCGGGACACGTGGGAGCGGGACACGTGGGAGCGGGGCGCATGGGCGCTGCGCGGTCTCGTCGGCGTGGCGCTGGCGGCGGCCCTGGCGCCCGGCGCTCTGGCGGACCCGCTGACCGGCCAGCAGTTTACAACCGCCACAGGCCACCAGCTCGACTTGCCGCCGATAGACGATCTCGACTGCGCCGAAATGCGCGCGCTGCTCAAACGGATCGACAACACGAATTACCGCGGCCTCAGCCCGCAGCCCGGATCCGCGGCCGACATGCCGCTTTTCAAATACGAAAACGCGCTCGCGGCGGCCCATTACCGCGCCTGCGCCCGCCAGCCGGACGGCGCGCCGCCGGCCCGGATCTTTCAATTTCGCAGCAACTAAGCCAAACACGCCGGCGTCACCGGCGCAGCCGTCGCGCGCGCCGCGCTCGCTCGCCGTCGCGCATGAAAGGCCGTCGCATGCGTCTGCTCCTCGCTCTCGCGGTCGCTACGCCGCTCTATGTGATCGACCAATCCTCGAAATGGTGGGTGCTCGAGCGCATGGATCTGCGCGCGCTCGGGGCCGTCGAGGTCGGGCCGTTCGTCAATTTCGTCTACGCGCTCAACACCGGGATCAATTTCGGGCTGTTCGCGTCCGGGTCCGAGACGCAACAGCTATTGCTGGCGGGCTTCGCGGCCGTCGTCAGCGTCGTTCTGCTGGTCTGGAGCGCGCGCACGGGTCGGCTTTGGGTCGCGATCGGGTGCGGCATGGTGGTGGGCGGGGCGCTGGCCAACGCCACCGACCGGTTGACCGAGGGCGGGGTCGTCGACTTTCTGAACGTCTCTTGCTGCGGGATCCGCAACCCCTTCGCCTTCAACTTGGCCGACGTCGCGATTTTCGCCGGGGCGGGGGTGTTGGCCTGGATCAGCTGGACCGACGACCCCGCCGCGACCGACGCGGCCGCCAAGAAAGCCGACGGGCCTTCCTGACGGGCGCGCCGCCCCCGTCTCGACAAATCGTCGCGTTCATGAGAAGGGCGAGCCGTCATCGGGCGGCCCGTCGCGCCGAGGGGGGAGAGGCGCGTTCAGCCGCCGCGCCGTCATACGAGGAGAGCCGCCTTATGCGAGATCGCCGCGCCCTCATGCGCCCTGTCGTCCTCGCCGCCCTGTGCGCGTCGCTGTTTTCGCTGGCGGCGTGCGGTCAGAACCTGAACCTCCGCCGAGAATTGGGCCTGGTCGGCGAGGGACCCGACGAATTCACCGTCGTGAAACGCAAGCCGCTGGTGTTGCCGGCCTCGAGCCCGTCGACGGTCGAAGAGTTGCCGACGCCCAAGCCCGGCGCGCCGAGCCCCCTCGACCCGCAGCCCGAGCAAGAAGCCCAGCGCGCCCTTGCGGGGTCGACGTTGCCCGCCTCGAGCGGCGCCGCCTCGGCCGCAGAGACCAGCCTCCTCAGCCAGGCCGGGGCGACGGAAGCCGACGACGGCATCCGCACCCAACTCGCGGAAGATCAAGAGTATCTGGTGAAAGGCACCATCGTCGATAACGCGGTGGCCGACGTGGTCGAGCTGGTCAGCGGCGAACGCGCCGAAGAACGGTACGAGGATCCGCTGGATCCCGCGGCCGAGGCGCGTCGACTGTCCGAAGAAGCGAAAAGCAGCGGCAAGAACCCCGACCTGCAGGTGCCCTCGACGGGACAGGAGTGACGGGGGCCGCGCGCGCCGACCGGATCGGCGGGAGAGGCGCGGGAGAGGCGCGGGAGAGGCGCAGGAGAGCCGTGGGGCGGACCTCGGCCCGGGCGCCGGAACGGGCGCGACCGGGCGGGGATCGCCGCCGACCCCGATAACCGCCGGGTGAGCGGCCGATCTGCGCCCTTGGCGGATCGGCCGGCCGGAGACATATGCTGACATGTCGCCAGCGCTGGCGACGGCGCGTTGGTCTTCGGAGGTTGCATGCCCGGTGGTTCGAAAGGAGCGCGGTCTGATCGCGCGCGGTCGTTGAGAAAAGCCGCAATGGGGCTGGGAGCGGCGGCCGCGATCATGGGCGCGGTGACGAGCGCGCGCGCCGACGACGGCGCGACCGCGGCCGAGCCCGCCCGCACCGGGCCGCCGGTCTCGTCGTTCGAGCTGTCCAACGGCATGCGCGGCGTGGTGATCGTCGATCGCCGCGCGCCCGTGGTCACGCACATGGTCTGGTATCGGGTCGGGGCCGCGGACGAGCCGTTCGGCAAGTCGGGCATCGCGCATTTTCTCGAGCATCTGATGTTCAAGGGCACCGACGATATTCCGCCGGGCGAATTCTCGAAGATTATCGCGGCCAACGGCGGCCAGGACAACGCGTTCACGTCATACGACTACACCGCCTATTTTCAGCGGATCGCGAAAGATCGGCTTGAAATGGTCATGCGGATGGAAGCGGACCGCATGACGGACTTGGCGCTGGACGAAGAGCAGGTGCTCACCGAGCGCAAGGTCGTCATCGAAGAGCGCAACAGCCGCACCGACAACGATCCGCGCGCCCTGTTCGGCGAGCAGTTCAACGCCGCGCTCTATCTAAACCATCCCTATGGGTTGCCGGTGATCGGTTGGCGGCGCGAAATCGAAAGCCTGTCGCGTCAGGACGCGCTGGACTTCTACCAGCGCTTCTACGGCCCGGAGAACGCGATCCTGGTGGTTGCGGGCGACGTGACGCCCGAGGCGGTCGAGACCCTCGCGAAACAGCATTACGGCGCCATCCCGCGCGCGGGCCTCGCGACCTATCAGCGCCCGGTCGAGCCGCCGCAAATCGCGCCGCGGCGCATCGCGATGAGCGATCCGAAGGTGCGGCAGCCCTATGTGCGCCGCTCCTACATCGCGCCGTCATACGTCACGGCCGCCCCGGGCGAGGCCGAGGCCCTCGCGCTGTTGGCCGAGATCCTGGGCGGCGGCCAGACCTCGCGGCTGAACAAAGCGCTGGTCCTCGACCAGAAGATTTCGATCGGCGCGGGCGCGTCCTATTGGGGCGTCGCGCGCGACGACACCAGCTTCAGCGTCTACGGCGTGAAGGCGCCCGGCGCGTCGCTCGAGGCCGTCGAGGCCGCGATCGACGCCGAGATCGCGCGAATGGCCGAGGCCGGGCCGACCGCCGAGGAGCTGGAGCGCGCCAAAACGGTTCTGATCTCCTCCTCGATCTACCGCCAGGACAGCCAGTCGAGCATGGCTCGGATGTACGGCTCCGCCCTGGTGGTCGGTCTGGAGATCGAAGACGTCCACGCCTGGCCCGACCGCATCCGCGCGGTCAGCGCCGAGGACGTCAAACGCGCCGCGGCCAGCCTTGATCTCGGGGCCTCGGTCACCGGGACGCTGACCGGCGTCGAGGCCGGCGTCGAGGCTGGGGACCGGCCGACACAATGAGGAACGCCATGACCAGCAGCACCCGCCGTCGCCGGGCTCTCGCCCCGTTGGCCGCCACCGTCGGCTTGATGGCCCTGGCCGCCCCGGCCTCGGGCGCGGAGATCCAGGCGCTCACCAGCCCCGGCGGCGTCGAAGCGTGGCTCGTCGAAGAGCGCGCGATCCCGATCATCTCGATCAACATCGCCTTCCGCGGCGGCGCAGCGCTCGATCCCGACGGAAAGGCCGGCGCGGCCAACATGCTGGCCGGCCTTCTAGACGAAGGCGCCGGCCCCTACGACAACGTCGCCTTCGCCGAGCGCGCCGACGAGCTCGCGGCGCGTTTCTCGTTCAGCGCCACCAAGGATCAATTCAACGTCAGCCTGACCATGCTGGCCGACAAACGCGACGACAGCGTCGAGCTGGCGCGTCTGGCGCTGGTCGAGCCCCGCTTCGACGCCGATCCGGTCGCGCGGGTGCGCAAGCAAATCCTGTCCGGCGTGCGGCAGGCCGCCTTCGAACCCGACGCGATCGCCAGCGCCGCCTGGATGTCGATGAAGTTTCCGGACGATCCGTACGGCCGGCCGCTGCGCGGCGACGAGGCGACGGTCGAGGCGATCACGGCCGAGGATCTCAAAGCGCTTCGCCCGCTGTTGCTGAACCGAAGCCGCATGAAGGTCGGGGTCGTCGGCGCGATCTCGGCCGAAGAGGTCGGCCCGCTGCTCGATCGCCTGTTGGGCGACTTGCCCGAGGAGCCCTACGAGCCGTTGCCCGAGGCCTCGATCGCCGAGGTCGGCGGCGTTCGGGTGGTCGAATTCGACGCGCCGCAATCGACCGTGCTGTTCGGTCATCGCGGGCTGAAGCGCTCTGATCCGGACTTCATTCCCGCCTACGTGATGAACTACGTCCTCGGCGGGGGCGGTTTCGCCTCGCGGCTGATGGAGGAAGTGCGCGAGAAACGCGGGCTCGCATACGGCGTCTATTCCTATCTGTCGCCGCTCGACCGCGCCGGCCTCTATATGGGCGGCGTGGCGACCGAGAACGCGCGGGTCGCCGAAAGCATCTCGGTGGTGCGGGCGGAGTGGGCGCGCATGGCCGAAAACGGGATCAGCGAAGAAGATCTCGAGAAAGCCAAGCGCTATCTGACGGGCTCGTTCGCGCTGCGCTTCGACAGCAACGCCAAAATCGCGCGGTTCCTGGTCGGCGTTCAACTCGAAGAGCTGGGCATCGATTACATCAATCGCCGAAACGACCTGGTGGAAGCGGTGACCGTCGAAGACATTCAGCGCGTCGCTCAAGAGGTGCTGCGGCCGGATGATTTGTTCATCGTCGTGGTCGGCACGCCCGAAGGCCTTGACGACGCGCCTCGGATCACCCGCTGAGCCCGCGGCCCGACGGACCGCGCGGCTCTGGCGCGACGGCGCTGCGCCTGCTAGTCCTTGAGACATGGCAGGCGCAACACACAAGATAAGCGACAGCGCGGGCGCGCTCGACGGGGGCGGGGCCGCCGGCTCCGCGCCGCGGATCCGCAAGTTGCCCGAAACGGCGGTCAACCGCATCGCCGCGGGCGAGGTGATCGAGCGGCCGGCCGCCGCCGTCAAAGAGCTTGTCGAAAACGCGCTCGACGCCGAGGCCGAACGGGTCGAGATCGCGCTGTCCGACGGCGGCCGGGCGCTCATCCGGGTCTCGGACGACGGCGTGGGCATGACGGCCGAGGAGCTGCCGCTGGCCTTGACGCGGCATGCGACCTCGAAAACCGACGGCCGCGATCTGCTCGACATTCACAACTTCGGGTTCCGCGGCGAGGCGTTGCCGTCGATCGCGGCGGTGAGCCGCCTGACCCTGACCAGTCGCGCCCGGGGCGCGCGCGAAGCCTGGTCGATCTCGGTGGCGGGGGGCGCGGCCGAGCCGATCGCGCCCGCCGCCTTGGCCGCCGGCACCGTGGTCGAGATCCGCGACCTGTTCTTCGCCACGCCCGCGCGCCTCAAATTCCTAAAATCCCAACGCGCCGAGACCCTCGCCGTGACCGAGGCGGTGAAGCGCCTGGCCATGGCGGCCCCGGCTGTGGGCTTCACGCTGACCGAAGACGGCCGGACGCTGTTCTCCGCGCCCGCGGGCGAAGATCGGCTCAGCCGCGCGGCCCGGATCCTCGGGCGCGGCTTCGACAAGCAGGCGCTGCCGATCTCGGCGGAACGCCGGCTCGATCTCGGCGCAGCGCGGCTCTCGGGCTTTATCGGGCTGCCGACCGCCCATCGCGGCACGGCGTCCGGGCAATATCTGTTCGTCAACGGCCGGCCGGTGCGCGATCGGGCGCTGGTCGGGTCGGTGAAAGCGGCCTACGGCGATCTGACCCCCCGGGGGCGACACCCGGTGGCGGCCCTGTTTCTCGACCTCGATCCGCACGCGGTGGACGTCAACGTGCACCCTGCGAAAACCGAGGTGCGGTTCCGCGCCGAGTCCGAGATCCGGGGTCTGGTGATCGGGGCTTTGAAGCAGACCCTCGCCGGCGCCGGAAGCCGCGCCGACGTCGGCTTGGCCGAAACGGCCCTGGCGCGGTTCGCGCGCGACGCGGCCTCGGCCGGGCGAGCGCCGGGCCCCGGCGGCGCCCCGCCGCGGC
>CAZBIG010000130.1:0-7826 GCA_964491865.1 uncultured Neomegalonema sp.
GGAGGCGCCCCGATCAGGCGGCTGACCGAGAGCTTTTCTATATATTCGGACATGTCGAAGCGCAGCAGCTCGACGCCCATGATGTCGGCCAGCTGCTTGGCCACCTCGGTCTTGCCGACGCCCGTCGGCCCCGCGAACAGGTAGCTGCCGATCGGCTTTTCCGGCTCGCGCAGGCCGGCGCGGGCGAGCTTGATCGCGGCCGACAGCGCTTCGATGGCGGCGTCTTGGCCGAACACGACGCGCTTCAGCTTCACGTCCAGATCGCGCAGGGCCTCGGCGTCGTCTTTCGAGACGCTTCTCGGCGGGATGCGGGCGATTTTCGCCACGACGGCCTCGATCTCCTCGGCGCCGATGGTCGCTTTGCGCTGGTCTTCGCTCATCAGACGCTGCGCCGCGCCGGCTTCGTCGATCACGTCGATCGCCTTATCGGGCAGCTTGCGGTCATTGATGTAGCGCGCCGCCAGCTCGACCGAACTTTCGATCGCGTCGTCGGTGAACTTCACGTTGTGGTGGTCTTCGAACGCCTTCTGCACGCCCTTGAGGATCTTCACCGCGTCCGGAATGGTCGGCTCGACGACGTCGATCTTTTGGAACCGCCGCAGCAACGCCCGGTCTTTTTCAAAGTGCTGGCGGTATTCCTTGTACGTCGTCGAGCCCATGCAGCGCAGGCCGCCGGATTGCAGGGCCGGCTTCAGCAGGTTGCTGGCGTCCATGGCGCCGCCCGAGGTCGCGCCCGCGCCGACCACGGTGTGGATCTCGTCGATGAACAAGATCGCGTCGTCATGGTCCTCGAGCTCTTTCATCACGGCCTTCAGCCGCTCTTCGAAATCGCCGCGATAGCGCGTGCCGGCCAGCAGCGCGCCCATGTCGAGCGCGTAGATGGTCGCCCCGCCCAAAACCTCGGGCACCTCGCTCTCGACGATGCGCTTGGCCAGCCCTTCGGCGATGGCGGTCTTCCCGACGCCGGGGTCGCCGACCAGAAGCGGGTTGTTTTTGCGGCGGCGACACAGGACTTGGACGCAGCGCTCGACCTCGGTGTCGCGCCCGATCAGCGGATCGATGCGGCCGAGACGGGCTTTTTCGTTCAAATCGACGCAGAAGCGGCTGAGCGCGGTTTCCTCTCCGCGCTCTTCGCTCGGCTCTTCGTCCGAGCCGCCGGCGTCGTCGTCGGCCCCGCGCGCGGGGCGGCTTTCGGACAGCGCGGCGTTTTTCGCGACGCCGTGGCTGATGAAATTCACCGCGTCGTAGCGCGTCATGTCCTGGTCTTGGAGGAAGAACGCCGCGTGGCTTTCGCGCTCGGCGAAGATCGCCACCAGCACGTTGGCCCCGGTGACCTCGGTGCGGCCCGAGCTTTGGACATGGATCGCCGCGCGTTGGATGACGCGCTGGAAGCCGGTGGTCGGGGCCGCCTCGGCCCCGTCCTCGTCGGCGACCAGGGCGGTCAGCTCCTCATCGAGATATTTCGTGACGTCCGCGCGCAGCTTGGCCAGGTCGACGCCGCAGGCCTTCATGACCTTTGACGCGTCGGGCTCGTCGATCAGGGCCAGCAGCAGATGCTCGAGGGTCGCCAGCTCGTGCCGCCGAATGTTGGCGAGCGCCACCGCGCGGTGGATCGCCTCCTCGAGAGTGCGGGTGAATGACGGCATCGCGGTTCCTCTCAGTCGCCGTTCCGACCGGTTCTCGGCCGATGCGGATCGTGATCCCTCGGTGGGTCCCACGTCCGATCTTGGACAAGTCGAGCGCACGATCGCAAGCCTTGCGAAGGTCGCGCCGCGCGGGGAGGCGTCCCAGCACGGGGGCGTCTCCGCCCAGAGGACGTCGACCGCGCGCCTCGCTCGCCCAACGCTTACGTAAGCGCGCCGGGGCGGCCGGCATCAGCGGGTCACGATTTTTTTTCGCGCTGGTCGCCGCAGCCGTGTTTCGCGTCCCGCTATTCTTTCTCCATGGCGCATTGGAGCGGGTGTTGGTGCTGGCGCGCATAGTCCATGACTTGCGTCACCTTGGTTTCAGCGATTTCGTAAGTGAATACGCCCACAATCGCGACGCCCTGATTATGGACCGCCAGCATGATTTGCACGGCGCGCTCGTGATTCATGCCGAAAAAACGCTCAAGCACGTGCACGACGAACTCCATCGGCGTGTAGTCGTCGTTCAGAAGCAGCACCTTATACATCGATGGGCGCTTGGTCTTCGGTTTCGATTTGACGACGACATCGGTGTCGAAGCCGTCGTCATCGATCGGTTGCTTCGGATCCGCCGTCATCTGGTCGCCACCCATCGTCCAAACGCCCTGCCGTGACGAGCCGCCCAGCGCGGTGGCGTCGAACGCGGCCTCGTTCGTCTCAGAAAACTTCAATCTCTGCGCGCCCTCTCGCGGTCTGCGGGCGGCTGTCAAGATCCCGCGCGCGCCCGACTCGAGCCGCCCGATCGCCGCCAATATAACGGTCGCATCGCAGAGAAAAAGGGGAGCCGACGGCCCCCCTTTCAAACCTTGCGTCCGGCGCCGCGATCGCGCGGCGGGGCTCGGTTCGGCGCGACAGGCCTCAGGCCTTGGCGACGCCCGACTTCATCAGATCGCTGACCGCGGCCATGCGGGCGTTGACCGGCTCGGCGCACTCCTTGGCGGCGGCCATGGTCATCTCGTTCAGCTTCTGGGCCTGCTTCGCGAACGATTCCATCGACTGCTTGGCCAGAACCGTCTGCTTCTCCATGAACTCGCTGGCGTCTTTCGCCTGCGACAGTTCGCGCAGAGCGGTGACGTTGTGATCCATCGAGGCTTTGGCGTAGCCGAGCATCTCGCTCGAGATCTCTTTCATGCTCTCGGTGGCCTTCGTGGCCGACGCGATAAAGGCGTCCATGTTGCCCTTGGCGAACTCGGCCATGTCCTCGAGGCGCGCCGACATCTGCGCGGTGTGCTCGGCGAGGTTCTTCTGGGCTTCCTGGGCGTAGTTGTCGAACGAGGTCTTGCTCATCTTCAGCTCCAAAGCGCGTAACGTTCTGGCGGAATGACGGGTCCGGGGGGGGGCAGATCCGAACCGGCGACAGCGGCGTCCGCCCGCCGCCATCGCTCGACCCGGCTTATATTGCACTGCACAATTAATTTTGCAATGCACAAAATCAAACTAACGCCCTGAATCCGCAGGAAAATGCGTAGATATGCACTCTCGGGCGGCGCGCTTTCGCGGCCTCGGCGCCCAGGCCGTCACGCCGCCACCGCATTATGACCAAAGAATGCTTATCCGTCTCGGGCCGACGACAGAAATTCGTAACCAATCCGTTTAACCGCATCCATGCGTTTGTCGTTCAGGGTGCTTCGTAAGCGACGGGCGACGACGACGGGCGGAGCGTGAGCGATGACGAGCGAGGCGACCACAGTTAAGGCCGCGGCGCATTGGATGCGGCTGACGACGTTGCTCTTCGTGGCGATGGCGTTCGTCTTCGCCCCGACGCCCGGTTCGGCGAAGCCGGTCGAAGCCTATGCGATCATTGACGCGAAAAGCGGGGCCGCGCTCGCCGGGCATCGCGCCCAGAGGCGGGTTCACCCGGCGTCGCTCACCAAAATGATGACGCTCTATCTGGCGTTCGAGGCGCTGGACCGGGGCGCGCTGCGTCTCGACCAACGCTTGACCGCGTCGCAAGCGGTCGCCGCGCAGCCGCCGTCGGATCTGCGTTTGAAGCGGGGCGAAACGCTGACGGTGCGCGACGCCGTCTGGGCGTCGGCGGTCGCTTCCGCGAACGACGCGGCGGTGGCGTTGGCCGAGGCGATCGCGGGAAGCGAGGCGGCGTTCGCGCGTCAGATGACCCGCCGCGCGCGCGAGCTCGGCATGCGGCGGACGACGTTCAAGAACGCCACGGGCCTTACCGCCTCGGGGCATCTCTCGACCGCCGAGGACATGGCGCTGCTCGCGCGACGGCTTTGGCGCGATCACCCCGAGCGCTACGCCATGTTCGCGCAGCGCCGACTGACCGTGCTCGGGCGGAAGCGGCGGGCGACCAACAAGCTTTTGGGCGTCGCGCCCGGCGTCGACGGCATCAAGACCGGCTACACCCGCGCGGCGGGGCACAATCTGGCCGCGTCGGCCGACAGGGGCGGTCGCCGGGTCATCGTCGTTTATCTCGGCGGCCGCAGCGGCAAGGCGCGCGATCAGAAGGTCGTCGATTTGCTCGATCAGGGCTTTTCGCGGATCGCCGCGGTCTCGCCCGTCCGGGCGCCGACGCCGCGACGCCGGCCGGCCGCGCCCTTTGGCGAGATCGGCGTCGCCGCCTCGGATTACGGCGCCGGCGGCCGGGCGGCCGCGAAACGTCTCCGACCTGGCCGGGGGGGCGGTTGGGCGGTGCAGGTGGGCGCGTTCCGGGCCGAAAGCTCCGCGCGTTCTCACCTGGCGGCGCTGGCCGCGCTCAATCCGCCAGGCGTCAGCGCCGGCGAGACGCGCGTCGTCGTGAAACGGACGGCGAGCCTCGGCAAGACGCCGAAACCGAGCACGCTTTACCGCGCGCGCTTCGCCGGGTTGGCCGAGAGCGAGGCGCGCGCCGCCTGCGCGTATCTGAAGCAGCGGGCGAAATCCTGCGCGCTGGTGCCGCCGGCCGGCTGGTGAGCCGCGGCGACCGGGCCGCTTACTCCGCCGCCTCGATCAATTGCGGCTTGCGCCCGATCGAGACGTAGTTCAGCCCCGCCCGCAGCGCCTCGTCCGGCGTGTAGATGTTTCGCAGATCGACCAGCACCGGCTCGTTCAGCAGCGACCGGATCCGCTTCAGATCGAGCGCGCGGAACTGGTTCCATTCCGTCAGGATGACCAGGGCGTCGGCGCCGTTCGCCACTTCGTACGGGCCCTCGGCCCAGACCACGCCCGGCAGCAGCGGCTCGCCTTCGCGGCGTCCCTCGGGATCATAAGCGACGATCGAGGCGCCGGCCTCCATCAGCAGCGGCAAAATCACCAGGCTCGGGCTTTCGCGCATGTCGTCGGTGTCCGGCTTGAAGGTGACGCCCAACACGCCTATGCGCTTATCCTCGACCGAGCCGCCGCTGGCCGCGACGATCTTGTCGGCCATTTTGCGCTTACGCTCGTCATTGACCCGCACGACCGTGTCGATGATCCGGGTCGGCGCGCCGGCCTCTTCGGCGGTGCGCACCAGCGCCAGGGTGTCTTTCGGGAAGCACGAGCCCCCATAGCCCGGGCCGGCGTGCAGGAATTTCCCGCCGATCCGGCCGTCCAAGCCGATGCCCTTGGCCACGTCCTGCACGTTGGCCCCGACGCGCTCGCAAATGTCGGCCATCTCGTTGATGAAGCTGATCTTCGTCGCCAAGAACGCGTTCGCGGCGTACTTGATCATCTCCGCGCTTTCCAGCGAGGTGGTGATCATCGGCGTTTCGCGCAGGAACAACGGTCGATACAGCTCGCGCATCACGTCGCGGGCGCGCTCGCTTTCGACGCCGACCACGACGCGGTCGGGCCGCATGAAGTCTTCGATCGCCGCCCCTTCGCGGAGGAATTCGGGGTTCGACGCGACGTCGAAGGCCGCGTCCGGGCGCGCCTTTTTAATCACGTTCTCGACCATGCGATTGGCCCCGACGGGGACGGTCGATTTGGTGACCACCACCGTATAGTCAACCAGCGCGTGCGCGATCTCTTCCGCGGCCGCGAACACGTAGGTGAGGTCGGCGTGCCCGTCTCCTCGGCGCATCGGCGTGCCGACGGCGATGAACACCGCCTCGGCGTTCTGCACGGCCGCTTTCAGATCGGTCGTGAAGCTCAACCGCCCCGCGGCGATGTTGCGCTCCATCAGAGATCCGAGCCCGGGCTCGTAGATCGGCACTTCGCCGTTACGCAGGCGTTCGATCTTCGCGGCGTCGATGTCGACGCAGACCACGTCGTGACCGAAATCCGAGAAACACACCCCCGACACCAGGCCGACATAGCCGGTGCCGATCATCGCGACGCGCATGACCTGCCCTCCTGTGGCGCGCTGGCGGAGCCGGCCAAGCGCGCTCGACGCTTTAAACTAGCGAGCGCGGTGTCGCGAAGCAAAACACGCGCCGCCTGTCGCGGGCGTGATCGATCGGGCGTGATCGACCCGGCGCGGTTCGGGGCCTCAGGCGCCGCTATGAAAGCCCGGCAGGTTCAGCTGCTCGATCAGTTCGCCGATCTCGCGCCGAGCGCTTTGATACTCTTCGCGTTCCTCGGGCGGGACGCTGTCTTGCCGCACATCCTGCACGGTCAACCCCGCCAGGAACAGGCGCCGATAGAGCGGGCGTTCGGCGAAGCCGCGGGCCACCCGGAATTGGATCCGATTCGCCAGCTTCTCGAGCGGCGCCGCGACGCTGTAGCGCGACAGCGGCGCGGCCGGGTCGTAGCGGTTGCGCATCACCACCCAGTCGAGCGCCGGCAATTGCGATTCGGCGCGCAGTTTGCGGCACTCCCAGACCATGTCGGCGTAAATCGACGGCCCGAGCACCTCGTCCGAATAGGGATCATACCGAGCGAGCAAATCGAAATCGATGTAGCTGTCGTTCATCGGGGTGATGATCGTATCGGCCGCGGCATGGCCAAGACGAGACAAATAACTATCGGTCCCCGGGCAATCGATGATCAGAAAATCGCACAGGCTATAGATCTCTTGAACCGCGGCCGTGAAGCGCTCGAGCTCCTCTTGCTCGGCGAGGTCTCGATCGACATTGTCGCTGGCCATGACCTCTCGACGCAACGGCATCGGGACTTCTTCGTCGTCATAGCCCTCGAGCGCTTTGGTGCGCTCGCGGTTGTCGAGATACCGGAAGAACGACTTTTGCCGGGTGTCGAGATCGATGGCGCCGACCGTTGAGCCGGCGCGGGCGAGGGCGACGAAAATATGCATCGCCGTGGTCGACTTGCCCGAGCCGCCTTTCTCATTGCCTAAGACGATGACGTGCGCCGGTGAGGCCATGTGCGTCGCTGCCTCGTGTTCGAAACCGCCCCCAAGGTCGAGACGCCTGGAGCGGCGGCTCGGCTGCTCTCGGCCGCGTCGCGGCCTGTTCCCGGCGCGCGCGCCAGGTCGTTAAAAGCCGAAGCCTTCAAACTTCTTCTTGAACTTCGACACCCGGCCGCCGGTGTCCATCAGCTTTTGCGAGCCGCCGGTCCAGGCCGGGTGCACGCTCGGGTCGATGTCCAAGTTCAACGTGTCGCCCGGCGCGCCGTAGGTCGAGCGCATGGTGACGACGGATCCGTCGGTCAGCGCGACGTTGATCTTGTGGTATTCGGGATGGATGTCTTTTTTCATGTCAGCTGAAGTCCGCAACGCGCGCTCGGGGCGTTTATGCTTGGAAGATGAAGAAATTGACGCCGCGCCAGCATCACTGGCCGCGCCCTCGTCGTTGGACGGGCTATAGCGAAGCCGGTCACAGGCGGCAAGAGGCGGCGACCGCGCTTGCGCCGCTCAAGAGACCGGCCGCACACCGGCGACCCTCGCCGGCGACCCTCGGTCGACGGGCGCCCGAGCCGGCGTCGCGCCTCAGCCGGTTTGGCGAGGCTGGGCCAAGCCGTAATGCGCTTCGTAGATCGGCGCGATCTCGTCCTCGTTGAACAGCGACGAGACCGACGTGTCGTTCCCGACGTTCAGGATCGCCTGGGCCAGAAGCGGCGCGATCGAAACGATGCGGATGTTGGGCGCCTCGAGCACGTCGGGCCGGGGTTCGATCGAATCAGTGATCACCAAGCTTTCGAGCGCCGAGGCGCCCACCCGCTCGATCGCCGGGCCCGACAAAACGCCATGGCTGATATAGGCGTGCACGGCCGCGGCGCCCTCGCTTTTCAGCTTTTCGGCCGCTTTGCACAGCGTGCCGGCGGTGTCGC
>CAZBIG010000131.1:0-7820 GCA_964491865.1 uncultured Neomegalonema sp.
GATGGAGGCCGGCGCCACCGACGAGGTGATCGGCGCCCCCCGCCACCCCTACCCGCGGCGTCTGATCGCGGCCGCCCCGCGCATCGAGGGGGCGGCGCGGCGGCGCGGCGCGGCTCTGGCCGCCGAGGCGCGCCCGGCGCAGACGCGCGACCTGATCCTCTCGGCCAAGAACGTCGCAAAGACCTACCGGTCGCGCAAAGGGGCTTTTTGGGCGCCGCCGCAGGACGTCTACGCGCTGCGCGGCGTCGATCTCGAGATTCCGCGGGGGCGCACGGTGGCCCTGGTCGGCGAGTCGGGCTCGGGCAAGTCGACGCTCGCCAAGATCGCGCTGCGCGCCGAGGTCGCCGATCCGGGCGGCGCGCTGCTCTACGATCCGGGCGACGGCGCCGGGCCGCGCGACGTCTCGGCCCTGTCGGGCGAGGCGCTCACGCGCTTTCGCCGCGAAGTCCAAATCGTTTTTCAGGACCCGTACGCGTCGCTCTCGCCGCGCATGACGGTGCAGGACATCCTGATGGAGCCGCTGCTGATCCACCGTATCGGCGATCGGGCCGAGCGCCTGGCCCGCGCCAAGGCGCTGATCCAGCGCGTCGGCCTGCCGGTCGAGACCCTGGGGCGCTATCCGCACGCCTTTTCCGGCGGTCAGCGTCAGCGGATCTCGATCGCGCGCGCCTTGGCGCTCGAACCGAAGCTGCTGGTTTGCGACGAGCCGACCTCGGCCCTCGACGTGTCGGTGCAGGCGCAGGTGCTCGATCTGCTGGAAAAGCTGCGCGACGATTTCGGCCTGTCCTATCTGTTCGTCAGCCACGATCTGGCGGTGGTGGCCCGGTTGGCGGACGAGATCGCCGTCATGTGCCGCGGCGCGATCGTCGAGCAGGCGCCCGCGGAGGCGCTGTTTCAGAACCCGCAGCATCCCTACACCCGCGCGCTGATCGCCGCCGCGCCCGAACCCGACCCGAACCGACCGCTGGATCTGGCCGCCATCGGCGCCGGGGCCGGCGCGAAACCCGAAGAATGGCCGGCGCCCTTCGCCTATCCGCGCGCCGAGCCGGCGCCGATGGTCGAGATCGCGCCGCGCCATTTCGTCCGTCGTCAGGCGCCGCCGACCCGCGTCGCCGAGCCTGTCGCCGCCGAGTAAGCATCCGCCCGCCGCCGCGGGCGCGCCGCCGTCGCGCGGCTGAGAGGAGTGCGCCGAAAATGTCGCCCCATTCGCCTGAGGACCGGGCCCTGCGCGCCGCGGTCGCCCGCGTCTTGTCGCGCCGCAGTTTCGTCATCGGCTCGGGGGCGGCGGCGTCGACCGCCGCGCTTGCGCCGTCGCTCGCCGCCCCGCCGGCGGCCGGCCAGACCGCCGCGCCGACCGCGCCCGCAAGCCGCTGGATCGAGACGCCGAGCCTGATGGACGCCGTCGCCGACGGCGCGCTGCCGCCGATCGAGGCGCGGCTGCCCGAGCGCCCGTCGCTGGTGGATCTGGCGGCGAAGGGCCGCGCGCCGGGCCGGCACGGCGGCACGCTTCGAACGCTGATCGCAAAAGAAAAAGACGTCCGATACGCGGTGGTCTGGGGGTATGCGCGCCTGGTCGGCTTCGACCATCGTCTCGAGCTGCGGGCCGACCTGCTCGAAGCGATCGAGGTCGAGGACGGCCGCGCCTTCACCTTGCGCCTGCGCCCCGGCCACAAATGGTCCGACGGCGCGCCCTTCACCGCCGAAGACTTCCGCTATTGGTGGGAGGACGTCGCCAAAAACCCGGATCTGTCGCCCGCCGGACCGCCGGCCAACATGCTGGTCGACAGCGAGGCCCCCGAGTTCCGCGTGCTCGACGAGACGACGGTGCGCTTCGTTTGGCGCGCAGCGAACCCGCTGTTGCTGTCCGACCTGGCCGGGGCCCGGCCGCCCTTCATCTATCGCCCCGCCCATTACATGCGCCGCTACCACGCGCGCTATGCGGATATGAAAAGCCTTGAATACGCGATCGTCGCCAAGAGCGTGCGGAACTGGGCGCAACTGCACAATCGCGTCGACAACATGTACAAATACGACAACTCGGCGCTGCCGACCCTGCAGCCGTGGATGAACGTCACCGACGGCAAGGCCCAGCGCTATCACATGGCCAGAAACCCGTTCTTCCACCGGGTCGACGCCGAAGGCCGGCAGCTGCCTTACGCCGACATGCTTGAGATGACGGTCGCGGGCGCCGGGCTCTACCCGATCAAGGCGCAGAACGGCGAAGTCGATATTTTGGCCAAGGGCCTCGCCTTCGCCGACGTGCCGAGCCTGAAGCGCGGCGAGGCGACGGGCGGCTACAAGACCCGCCTTTGGCGCACCGGCGCTGCGAGCCACATCGCGCTCTATCCGAACCTGACCGCGCGCGATCCCGGCTGGCGGGCGCTGATGCGGGAAAAAACCTTCCGCCAAGCGCTGTCGCTGGGCGTGGACCGGGCCCTGATCAACGAGACGCTCTATTTCGGCCTCGCCCAGCCGACCGGCAACGGCGTGTTGCCCGAGAGCCCGCTGTTCGACGCGGCGCGCCGCGACCGGTACGCGGCGTTCGATCCCGATCGCGCCAACGCCCTGCTCGATCGGCTGGGCCTGACCAGCCGGCGCGGCGACGGCGTGCGTCTGATGGCCGACGGCCGTCCGCTGGAGCTGCTGGTCGAGACCGCCGGCGAACGGATCGAGGAGGTGGACGCCCTTCAGCTGGTCACCGAGACTTGGCGCGAGATCGGCGTGAAGCTGCTCACCCGCTCGACCAACCGAGAGCTGCTGCGCAACCGCGCCTACGCCGGCGGCGCGGTGGTGACGGTCTGGCTCGGGTGGGACGCCGGCGCGCCGACCGCCGCGACCCCGCCGGAGGAAGTCTGCCCGGTGCGCCAGGACACGCTCTGCTGGCCGGCCTGGGGTCAGTACGCGCAGACCGACGGCGCCTCGGGCGAGGCCCCGGACTTGCCGGCGGGGCGGCGTTTGATGGCGATCTGGCGCGACTGGCTGGCCGCGCCCGACGACGCGACCCGCCGACGGCTTTGGGCCGAGGCGCTCGAGATCCACGCCGAAGAGACCTTCGTGATCGGCCTGGTCTCGGAAGCGCCGCAACCGGTTGTGCTGTCGGACCGGCTGACGAACGCGCCCGAAAGCGCGCTCTATTCGTGGAACCCCGGGGCCCAATTCGGCGTGCACCGACCCGACGAATGGTGGTTCGCCGACGCCCCCGCCGCGCAAGCGCCGTCGGCGCCCGCCGCCGACCCCGCGAAAGGCTGAAACCGATGCGCGCTTTCATCGACCGGGCGACCGGCCTCGCGGCGGATCTCGGCGCCGCGCTCGCCGGGGCCGGCGCGCTGTGGGAAGTGGCGGCCTTTTTCGGCCGGCGCTTGCTGACGATGCTCGGCACCTTGGTGGTGGTGTCGGTCTTGATCTTCTGGATCGTGAACCTGCCGCCGGGCGATTATTTGTCGAACACCATCGCGGAGTTGCAGGCCAGCGGCGAAGCCAACAACCTGCAGACCGCCGAGTTCTTGCGGAAGCAGTACTCGCTCGACGCGCCCGGATGGCGGCAATACCTGATTTGGATCGGCCTCGCGCCCGGGTACGTGGCGCAGGACGAATCGCTCGGCTACTTCGCCAACCTTTGGCGCTATTTGGGCTTCGCCGAGGGGCCGCACGGCTTCTCGGGAATGCTTCAGGGCGACTTTGGCTGGTCGTTCGAGTTCGACCGCCCAGTCCTCGAAGTTCTGGGCGACAGCATTTGGCTGACCGTCGTGGTCAACTTCGCCAGCGTGCTGTTCATCTATCTGGTGTCGCTGCCTCTCGGGGCTATCGCAGCGGTTTACGCTGGACGGGCCGTCGATTACGGGGTCGCCTTTGTCGGCTACATCGGCTTGGCGACGCCGAATTTTCTGCTGGCGCTGCTGTTGCTTTATTATGGCAAGGAGTATCTCGGGCTGCCGATCGGCGGCCTGATGGATCCAGCCTTCGAAGATCAGCCCTGGAGCTGGGCGAAAGTCCAGTCGGTGCTCGCGCACCTGGTGATCCCGACCATCGTGATCGGCACCGCGGGCACCGCCGCCATGATCCGACGGCTCCGCGCCAACCTGCTCGACGAGCTTCGCAAACCCTATGTGGTCACCGCCCAGGCCAAGGGCGTGCCGCCGGCGCGCCGGGTCATGCGCTACCCGCTGCGCGCCGCGCTCAACCCGTTCGTGGCCGATATCGGCAACCTGCTGCCCGGCCTGGTTTCGGGCTCGGTGCTGGTCTCGGTGGTGCTGAGCCTGCCCACCCTCGGCCCGGTGCTGGTCGATAGCCTCAAAAGCCAGGACTATTTCCTGTCGGGGGCGATCCTGATTTTCGTGTCGGTGCTGACGCTGGTCGGCATGCTGATCTCGGATCTGCTGCTGGCGGTGCTCGACCCGCGGATCCGTTTCGGAGGGCGCAGCGCATGAGCCGGACCATCATAGACCCCGAGGCCGAGACCCGGCCCTCGGCCGTCAACCCGGCGATCCGCTATGTCGACGCGGCGCCTTACGATCCCGAGGCGCAAAAGGACGGCGGCGACCGGCCGGACCTCGACGCGCCGACGCTGCTGCTGATCCGGCGGCGCTTCATGCGCCGGCGGCTCGCGGTCGTGTCGCTCGGCTTCCTCGCGCTGCTCTACGCGCTGTTGCCGTTTGTCGAGCTGCTGACCCCCTACGGCGCCAACGACCGCCAAGTCTCGCACCTCTACGCGCCGCCTCAGGGCGTGCACCTGTTCCATGAGGGCCGCTTCATCGGCCCCTTCGTCTATCCGCTGGTCCCCGACCACGACCTGACGCAGTTCCAGCGCCGCTACGTCGAGGATCTGGACACGCCGCAGCCGATCCGTTTCTTCTGTCAGGGCGCGCCCTATTCTTTCTGGGGCCTGTTCGAGGCGCGGGGCCGTCTGTTCTGCGCGCCCGAGGGCGGCACGTTGTTCTTGGCGGGCACGGACCGTCTGGGCCGCGACATGTTCAGCCGTCTGCTCTACGGCGCGCGCATCTCTCTGACGGTCGGCCTGATCGGCATCGCGATCTCGTTCGCGATCGGCATGACGTTGGGCGGCCTGGCCGGATACTTCGGCGGCGCCGTCGACTGGGCCGTGCAGCGCGCCACCGAGGTGATCCGCTCGCTGCCCGAACTGCCGATCTGGCTGGCCCTTGCGGCGGCGGTCCCGCCCTCCTGGGGACCGGTGACGGTCTTCTTCATGATCTCCGTGATCCTCGGCTTGCTCGACTGGCCGGGCCTCGCCCGAGCCGTGCGCTCGAAGCTGCTGTCGCTGCGCGAAGAGGACTATGTGCGCGCGGCCGAGTTGGTCGGGGCGAGCCCGGGCCGCGTGATCCGCGCCCATCTGCTGCCGAACTTCATGAGCCACATCGTGGTCTCGGCGTCGCTGTCGATCCCCTCGATGATCCTGGGCGAGACCGCGCTGTCCTTCCTCGGCCTCGGGTTGCGCCCGCCGGCGACCTCGTGGGGCGTGATGCTCGAGGAGGCGCGGAACCTGACGGTGATCGAATTCTACCCCTGGATCATCCTGCCGATGCTGCCCGTGATCCTGGTGGTGCTCGCCTTCAACTTTCTGGGCGACGGTCTGCGCGACGCCATGGACCCTTACGCCCAAGGCCGCGACTGATCCCCCCCGCCCCCTTGCCGCGCGGAGTCCTCCTGGCGGGCCGGGCGGGCCGGGCGGGCGCCTGACGCCGCGTCGGCCCTTGACCCCGGGCGCCTCGCCCGGGCTGATGACGAGAGCCGTCGCAACGCCCCGGGAGCTGCCCTATGACAGACGCCGACACGCCGCATGTTCGCAGCGCCCTCGAGAACGGCGTCCTGACCCTCTCCATCGACCGCCCCGAGAAAAAGAACGCGCTGACCCAGGCGATGTACCTCGCGCTCGCCCAAGCCTTCGAGCGCGCCCAGTCCGATCTCGAAATCGGCGCGGTGCTGCTGAGCGGCGCGGGCGGCGACTTCACGGCCGGCAACGACATCGCCGATTTCGTCGGCGCCGGCCCCGACCGAGGGCCCGCGGCCGCGATGGCGCTGCTGCACGCCGCCGCCGCGCTCGACGCGCCCCTCGTCATCGCGGTCGAGGGCGTCGCCGTCGGGATCGGGACGACGCTGCTTCTGCACGCGGACGTGGCCGTCGCCGCGCCCGACGCCCGGTTCAAGACGCCGTTCATCGATCTCGGGCTCTGCCCCGAAGGCGGCTCGAGCGCGCTGATGCCGGCGCTGCTCGGCCGCGCGGCAACGGCGCGGTTCCTGATGCTCGGCGAAACCGTCCCGGCCGAGGACGCCCGGGCCTGGGGCCTGGTGGACGCGCTTGACCCCGAGCCGCTGACGCGCGCCCGGTCGATCGCGGCCGATCTGGCCGGCAAACCGCGCGAGGCGATGCGCGCGACCAAAAGGTTGATCCGTCAAGGGACCCGCGCCGATCTGCCGGAGACGATCGACCGCGAAGCCCGCGCCTTCGCCGACCGTCTCGCCTCGCCCGAAGCGCAGGCCGCGTTCGCGGCATTTCTGCAGCGCTCGGCCGCGCGCTGATCTGCGCGCCGCCCCGCCGCCGCCCGCCTCAGCCGCCCCCTCCGTTGTGACGACGCGCCGAGCATGAGCGACCAGCCGCCCCCGCCCCCGCCCGGCTTCGACCCGATCCGCGAAGAGCCGCCGAGCCCGATCCTCGAGACCATCGGCGCGCGACTGATCCGCTGGGAGGCGGGTCTCGCCGAGGTGCGCTTGTCGGTGAACCCCGCCGTAATCAATCGCCAGGGCGTGGTTCATGGCGGCGTGATCATGACGCTGATGGACAGCGCCAGCGGCTACGCCGTCTGCCACTGCCCCTATCCAGGCCGGGCGCGCCACGCCTTGACCCTGTCGATGACGGTGAATTTCTTGGGCGGCGGCCGCGCGCCGGAACTGATCGCCCAAGGCCGGGTCTCGGGCGGCGGACGTTCGACGGTCTTCACCGAAGCCGACGTGCGCGACGCGGCCGGCGCGCTGGTGGCCCGCAGTTCGGGCGTGTTCCGCCTGCGCGCCGACAGCCGCGACCCCTATGGCGCGCCGCGCGCCGCCGACGAAGCCTGACCTCGCCGGGTCCGACCTCGCCAAGTTCGACCTCGCAAAGTCTGACATCGCCAAGTCCGACCTGGCCAAGTCCGACCTCGCCCAGCCTCTCCTGATCGCGCTATGCTGCGACCGCGAAGAGTCAAGGGATATTGTCCAGATAAATTTTCACAGGCTGTCAAAAAACTGAAGCAGCTTTCTCGTATCGACACCCGCGAACCAAGGAGGCGACTCGCCCATGCTCATTGAAGTCAGAGACCTGACCAAGAAATTCGGCGACGCTGTCGCGGTTAACAACGTGTCTTTCACCATTGATCGGCCAATGATGGTGGGCGTGATCGGGCGCTCGGGCGCCGGCAAGTCGACGTTGTTGCGCATGATCAACCGCCTGACCGACGCGTCGACCGGCCAAATCGTGGTGGACGGCGAAGACGTTTTGGCGCTTTCGGGCCGCGCGCGGCGTCGCTGGCAGCGCGACTGCGCGATGATCTTCCAGCAGTTCAACCTGGTGCCGCGCCTCGACGTGATGACCAACGTCCTGATGGGGCGGCTGTTCGAACACTCGGCGCTCGCATCGATGCTGAAGCTGTTCACCCGCCAAGAGCGCGCTCAGGCGATCATGAACCTCGAGCGGCTCGGCATCGCCGAGCAGGCGCTGAAGCGCGCCGAGGAGCTGTCGGGCGGGCAACAGCAGCGCGTGGCGATCGCGCGGGCGCTGATGCAGGACCCGAAGCTGATCCTGGCGGACGAGCCCATCGCGTCGCTCGACC